>CAMDKY010000047.1 GCA_945901245.1 Polynucleobacter meluiroseus
CGGAGCTCTGTATAACAAGATGCCGTTTGATCCCATTGCTGATTTCACACCCATCAGTTTTTTAGCTAGCACCCCGAATGTGCTTGTTGTCAATAAGCAGCTTGGCGTGAACTCCTTACGTGAATTAATTGCACTCGCAAAATCCAACCCCAATCAATTGACGTTTGGATCCTCGGGTGTCGGCACCTCCCTGCACATGTCGGGTGAACTATTTAATGAGATGGCGGGCGTGCAGATTCGGCATATACCGTATAAAGGCCGCGCTCAATCGATCCCCGATTTATTAGGTGGCCGCATTTCGATGCTCTTTGATAACCTCTCATCGGCATTACCTTTAGTTCAGCAGCAAGAAATCATTGCTTTAGGGGTGACTACCTTAAAACGATCGCCGGCTGCACCGGACATTCCGACACTGGCAGAGCAGGGTTTGGCCAATTTTGAGGCAGTTTCTTGGTTCTCACTGATGGCCCCGGCTGGCTTACCGGTAGAGATACAGCAACAGCTTAATCGCATGACGATCGATGCCCTCTCAAAACCAGAGGTCAAGCAAAAATTATTAATAAGTGGCTTAGAGCCCAATCCAGGTAGTCCGCGTGAGCTCAGTAAACTCATTCGGGAAGAGTCTAGTAAGTGGTCTAAGTTGATTCAAAAGGCGGGCATTAAGATTGATTAGGGCATTAAAACTGACATTACCTTATGAATCTGTCATCTTCTATGCGGGTACTGCGTTGTTATAGTAGAAATGCTACATTGAGTGATGCAATTTTCATCCATGGCTCCATGCCACCCGATCGCCATTACTGGGAGTAGTTAATGCTGACACGAGTGCGTAAACACCCTACATCGACCTTCGCCTTCAGAGTCTGGGCCATTCGTTTGCTTGGCGCCTGCTTTGCTGCCCCCTTGCTCGTATTGACGGCGCCTGTGAGTGCTGGCAACTGGAATGTGGACGTGGGCGTGTCAGGCGGCAATGGCTATCGTCCGATTGCCTATGGGACCGGATATGGAGTGCCCTATGGGCCAGGGTTTAGGCAAGGCTACTGGAATGGTGGTCCTTATGGATATGGCGCTTGGGGAAATGCGTGGAATACAGGATGGGCTACTGGGTGGGGGTATCCATATGCGTTTAACCTACCGCCTGCCGTGTTTGTGCAAGCGGTTCCAGTTGAGCCGATTGTGTTGGCAGCGCAACCCCAGCCCCCAGTTTGGTATTTTTGTGCATCGACGCTGCAGTACTTTCCATACGTAGGGGCCTGCGCTGAAGGATGGCAGATTCAGTCCGCAGTGCCGCCACCCCAGACGCAAAGCCAACAAAAACCTTCCAATCCTACGCATACTAATTAGCTAACATTCCTCCGTTTTATTTGAAAGACCTACTATGACCCGTTTTCTTGTTCCGTTTGCCTTCATACTGACCTTAGCAGCCTGCGCCTCTGCGCCAACGGGGCCCACTGTTACGGTTATGCCGCGGGAAGGTAAGCCATTTGATGTTTTCCAAAAAGAAGACCAAGAGTGCAGGACCTTCGCTGCTAAGGCGGCAGAAGATACGTCCAATGCTGCGCTCAAACAGGGCGCCAAAAGTGCTTTGATCGGCGCCGCGATTGGCGCTGCTGCGGGGGCGGTCATACAAGGGGGGAGTAGTCAAAACATTGGAACGGGAGCAGGCATTGGTCTCTTAGGCGGCTCTGCAATGGGTGCAATGGGGGCATCCAATAAAGAAGACCAAGCACAAACCCAATACAACATTGCGTATCAGCAATGCATGTATGCCAAAGGCAACCAAGTACCTAGTTTTAGGCCGCTACGTTAACGGGCACTTTTACTTCATTTTTTATGTCGATTATTCGTCAACTAGCCCACTTTTCTTGCATTATTTTTGCTCTGGGAGCGGTAAGTTTATCTGCCCTTGCGCAGCAAAAGCACAGCCATGCGCATGAGCACGGCAAAGGTAATTTAGAAATTACGCTTGAGAAAAATCGCGTAATCAGCCGATTTACTTCTCCGCTGCAGGCTCTACTTGGCTTTGAGCGTCTACCCAAAACCCAGGCAGAAAATGATGCTATTGCTGCTTTAAACCAGCTTTTACTCAATCCTGCTACCCTTTTCAGTATGAATGCAGAAGCAGAGTGCAAGCCCACTATTTTGGAAAATAAAATTGTGCGTGATACTGCAAATAAACACGCTGATCTACATTACCAAGTTGAATTTATCTGTGCCAAACCTGCAGCCCTCAAGCAAATGACCATCCTTCTTTTTAAAGACACGAAACACTTAAAAGAAGTGCGAGTCGAGTTTGTCGGCCCTAGTGGCCAAAAGTCGAGTATGGCTACCGCAAAATCCAGCACGGTTACCTTGAATTGAGCTCATTGCAATCTGCAGCTGCCATACGGGTAGTGGATTTATCGTTTGCATGGCCCAAGCAAAAGCCCCTGTACACCAATGTCTCGTTTGAGCTCTATCCTGGTGAGAAGTTTCTGATTACGGGGCCTAGTGGTTGCGGCAAAAGTACCTTGCTTAATTTATTGGCTGGAGTAGTAAAGCCTACTGCTGGGGAAATCTGGGTTTTGGATCGCCGTATACAAGCCTTAAGCCAAACTGCTACAGATCAGTTGCGCGGCGAACAAATGGGTTTTATCTTTCAGCAATTTAATTTACTGCCTTACTTGAGTGTGCGCGATAACATATTGTTGCCGGCATACTTATTTGCCAAACGCAAAGCAGCAGCGCTAGCCCAATTTGGTAGCTTGGATGATGCATTACGCTATTACATGAATCACCTTGGCTTAGCACAGGATTTGGAGCGCCAGCCTGCGCATTTGCTGTCGATTGGACAGCAGCAGCGGGTTGCTGCCGCCCGTGCATTTATGGGTAGTCCATCCATCGTCATTGCAGATGAACCAACATCATCGCTGGATGAGGGTAATCAAACGCAGTTACTCAACTTATTTTTTGCGCTGGCAAAAGAGCAGCAGACTGCTTTACTCATGGTGAGCCACGATTTGCGGCTGTGTTCGCATTTTGATCGGCAATTGCAGTTTGCTGATGTGAGTCAAGCATGATCTGGCTTCGCCTAGCCGTTCAAAGCGCCCTGGCTCGAAAAGGCGCGCTCCTGATTATGGTTTTATCGACCGCTATCTCGGTCGCTATTCTGCTGGGCGTATTAAAGATTCGTGACGATGCCAAAACCAGCTTTTCCAATGCGATTAGTGGCGTGGATTTAGTGCTGGGGTCAAAAGGAAGTCCTGCCGAATTGATTTTGTATAGCGTGTTTCATCTGGGTAAGCCGAGTAATACGGTACCGGCTAGCCTTGAAAAAGACATTGCGGGGATTTCTCAAGTGGATTGGATTGTGCCGATTCAGCTGGGCGACAGTTACCGTAACTATCCGGTGGTAGGAACTAGCACTTTATTTTTTGAGAAGGTAAAGGCGCAGGGTCGTCCATTAGTCATGCAAGCCGGTAAGCCACTGACAAGCCCCGGATCGTTTGATGTTGTTCTTGGATCGCGAGTAGCAAAAAGCCTGAGCCTTACGCTCTCCGATCAAATCGCAATTGCCCATGGATCCGGTAGTGGGCCCAAGAAAGACCATAGCGACTCGCCCTTTAAGGTGGTCGGTATTTTGGCAGCAACTGGCACGCCAATCGATCAGGCTTTATATATCTCAACCGAAGCATTTGATGCGCTTCATGAAATTTCGGATGGTGGGCAATTGCAGTTTGCTAAGCTCGATCCTAATTCACGGGTCAATGCGTTTTTTATTGGCCTAAAAAGCCGCGCTAGTATTTTTTCAGTGCGTCGCCAAATTGATGATTTAAAAAATGCCAACCTCATGGCTGTAATGCCAGGGGTCGCTCTGGATGATTTATGGTCGACCATGGAAGTGGCAGAAAACGCCCTTATCCTGATTGCGTATGGGGTTTTACTCACCACCATTCTTGGTATTACAGCAACTTTGTTAATTGCTCTGGATAACCGCCGCCGTGAGTTAGCAATTTTGCGTGCGATCGGTGCCAAGCCACCGCAGATTCTCTTTTTTATTCTGGCGGAGGCTTTCTTAGTTTGCATCATCGGTATTCTGGCCGGCTGGGGACTTTTACAAGCCCTCATTGCAATCTATGCCGATCAACTCCGAACCGAGTGGGGCGTGGTATCGTCTATTGGCTTTCCTAATGCAGCTGACTTGATATCGCTACTGATTGTTTTGTGTACGGTTTTATTATTTGCAACTATTCCAGCAGCAAAGGCCTACAAAATGGCGTTGCATGATGGATTAAACCCACCATCACCATGAGACGACTCTTTTTACGCCGATGCCTTTTATTGACCGCAGGTTTATCTGCTGGTTTGGCATACCCCTTGCGCGCTTTAGCAACTGCCTATAAAGAAATTGACTGGGAAGAGTTAATTCCCGACGGCTGGCGCAAGCAAGTTATTCTTGAGTTAGCGCGGATGCGCCGCTTTGCAAATACGGAGGATGGTGATCCAAAGGCAGAGCAGGCTTACGCAAAGTTAAAGAAAACCTGGGATGCGGCGCCGATTGTTAAAAGCATGCTTGGGAAAAAGGTCCGGATTCCGGGGTATGTTGTGCCATTGGACGCGGAGCGTATGCAAAGCAGTGACTTTTTAATCGTGCCCTACTTTGGCGCTTGCGTTCACTCGCCACCACCGCCTGCCAATCAAATTATTTTGATTGTTCCTCCCAAAGGTACCCGAACTCGAACCATGGATGCGATTTGGGTAGAGGGAGTATTAGGCGAAGAGCGAACTTTCTCGGAAGCGGGTACTAGCGCATACGTCATCAAGGCCGACAGAGTAACGCCATATCGCTAGTATCCAATTTTAAGTAGCTTAGGGAATTTGATAGCCAAAGGATCGTAAGATCGCCTGTGCTTTGGGTGATTGAATAAATTGATAGAGCGCAACTGCATTCGGTGGTGGGTTTTTCATCAGGACCATGCGCTGTTGAATGGGATTGTAGAGCGCGGGATTTAAGACGCGGTATTGGGTTTCTTTGGCAATCTCGGGGGAAAGGGCCATCGATAGGGCAGTAAAGCCAATATCAGCTGCACCTGTGGCGACATACATGGTTGCAATGCTGATGTTATCGCCATAGACTAATTTGTCTTTGGCCAAATCCCACACCCCTTCTGCTTTAAGGTAATCCATTGAGACTTTGCCATAGGGCGATAGTTCTGGTTTTGCAATCGCAATCTTATTGGCGCTCTTCAGGGCTTTTGTGAGGTCCTCTTTGCTGTTTCCAAGGGAAATGCCTTTCGATGTTTTACTGAGCATCGCAATCTTGCCAATCGCATAGACTTTACCTTCGTCAACGGTCATTTTGCGCTTAGCAAGCTCAAGGGGGTAGCTTTCATCAGCGGAGATAAATAGCGAAAAAGGCGCACCATTTAAAATCTGGGCGCTGATATTACCGGAGGACCCATACACGACCCGAAAATCTGCTTTGTTATTGATCTTGAATTCATTCTGAATGGCGATAAATGCATCCTTCATATTGGCTGCGACCGCAATGGTGCTTACCTGAGCCTGGGATAGAGTAGATAGCAGGGTGACAGCAGCGCCTAAAAGAAGTGATTTAAATGTCATGCGAACATCATAATCTCAAGTAAAACGATATAAGAATGCATTTGGCAAAGCCTTTAGTGGGAGTGCTTGACCATTCCAATCGTTCTGCCACTGGAATGGGATTCCATTTTTAAGGCAACGCCATTGTAAAAAAACCAATAAAAAAAGTAAAAAATGTGACTTAAAACTGTCACAATTCCTTGAAATTCAAATTAAATCCGCATACCATTGATTTATAGTGAAAAAAACACCTAATCATAGGAGCATTTTTAATGAGCACCACCAAAACGATTAAGAAGTTAACCAAACAATTGGATAAACTGGATGCCACCAAGGCATCGGTGCTGAAGAAGCTTGAAAAGGCGAGGGCATCTAAGGCAGCTAATGATGCAAAAAAAGAGGCCATCAAACAGAAAAAAGCGGCAAAAAAAGTAGCCACTAAAAAACCAGCGGCTAAAAAAGCAGTCGCAAGCAAAGCAGTTGCTAAGAAACCGGCCGCAAAGAAGTCTGCCGCCAAAAAGCCAGCTGCTAAAAAAGCAGTAGCTAAGAAAGCGGTTACAAAAAGAGTAAGCGTAAAAAAAGTGGCAACAAAAGCGACTGCACCAGTAGTTAGTTCACCTTCCGATACCAAACCCAGCATTTAATGCCCAAAATTAAACTGGGGCCAAGCCCCAGTAACTATGATGGGGAGCTCAGGCTCCTGCAGATTGAGCTGGTTAAGTTACAAAAAAGTCTGATAGCCAATGGGGATCAGATACTTATCATTTTGGAGGGTCGCGATACGGCCGGTAAAGACGGTACGATCAAGGCCATTACCGAGCACCTTAGTCCACGCGAGACTCGGGTGGTTGCATTAGGTAAGCCTTCCGATGTAGAAAATGAGCAGTGGTATTTTCAGCGCTACATAGAGCAGCTACCCAAAAAAGGTGAAATCGTGCTCTTTAACCGGAGCTGGTACAACCGAGCTGGTGTTGAGATGGTAATGCAATTTTGTACTAAGGCGCGGTATGCTACTTTTATGGCAGCAGTCAATCCAATGGAGTTAATCCTGATTGATTCAGGCATCACGGTATTAAAGTACTACTTGGATATTTCAAAGTCAGAGCAAAAGCTGCGGCTGGAATCGCGTAAGGAAGACCCTCTGAAGCAGTGGAAGATCAGCCCAATCGATCAGCAGGCCCAGAAGAAATGGGCTGCCTACAGCACTTATCGCAATGCCATGCTACTGAAAACGAGTACGGTGGAGTCGCCCTGGACTATCGTGCGAGCCAATAATAAAAAACAAGCACGCCTCAATTTAATACGTAATTTACTGTTGCGGGTGGACTACGCTGATAAAAATAAACGTTTACTACGGGCGGATAGCGAGATTGTTTTTACCTTTGATCAGCTAGGTTCTTTAGAAAAATAAGCGTCCATACCCCAATAAGTGTCGACTGTCATAATCGTTTGGTAGAATAGAGTATTATAACGCTAGGTGTCACGATTATGGCTAAATTTAGCTCAGATGATCTCATTGAGATGATAAAAGATTCAGGCAATATTTCTCTATCGGATCTTAAGAAGCTTTCCTTGAAGGACTTAGAAAAGGTATTGGATGCACTCCGTTTTTGGTGCGTGTACTCCGATGGCGATAAAAAGAAAATAAAGAAGAATAAATAAGTAGATTGACTCCAATCGTATTTCCCTGAATTGTCATCAGTCTGTCACTTCAGGTAAGTAAGATAGAAGTTGCTTTGGTATCTCCTTCGTTTTATTTATCCCAGCCTAGTGCTGGGATTTTTTACGCTACAACCTCATTGCGAGTGCGTTTTGCAAGGGGAATTCGTTGCCATTTGAATTTGTGCAACTTGCTCCGCCATGATTTCAAATCGTTTAGCTGCGCTGTTCTCTAAAAAGTATTGCACTATAAATAGGGGGATGGCTGTATCGAGTTCAAATGCAGCATGGTGCGTAAAGCGAACCCCACGCTTATCGGGGGTAATAATCCAGCTACCACTATAGGATTTTGCATCGCCCTTTAGCTGGGTAAAATCGAGTTGCAATGGCGATACTTCTGTAAATTCAAGGGTCGAGTGCAAATAGATGGGTATTAGCAAGATACGTTCTGTTGCGATGCGTTCCACCAAGACTTTATTACTTTCTCGGCTAAGTACTTTGGAGGACTTTATTCCAGGAATACTTTTCGCTTCCTCATAGTTTGTCAAAAAGGCGAAGGCCTGGCAAGCATTAACTGGGGCAGTAAACTGCACCTGAACCTGAAAGCGTGCACCTGTTCGCTGAATATTTATATCGAGTTCATGCGGATTGCCCGTTGCCATTGTAGGCTTACAGGCAATTAGCAATAAGATGGCAGTGCCCCACTCTCTTAGGGTGAAGTGCTTCATTCCATCCTGCTCTGAATTAAGGATAAACTTGCATTTTTCATTCGCAATGGCTTAATGCATTGAATGCTCAGGGGTAGTAAGGATGACTGAATGTATCAACTCAATATGACAATTGGTCATATTGAGTTCATCAAGTTGTCATAAATGCATGCCAAGCTAGGTGTCTTAACCTTTACTGCCGAGGTGCCGCTTATGCAGTATCAAATCATTCCTCTGGAAATGGGCTCAATTGTGACGAGAGACATATTTCAGACAGATAATATGGAAATCAAGTGCGGCTTAGTATGGAAGTTAGGCTCTGTGCTAACAACACACAAGCCTACTTTTATGAAGAATTACAACCCCGATACGGGCATATGCATAGCCGATATCAAAGGGGGAATCATCAGTAAAACGTACCATGGTCAAAAAGTGATTTACTTCTCTGAAACTGTGCCAGAGGCACTTGAGCAGGAGCTTAGTGATATTTTTTATGGAATATCACAGAAATTTTCTGGCCCATACCAAGATGTGTTTCAGGACTTGCAATGGAAATGGGTTAGCTCGGAAACATTTATTTTTGGTGAGCTCGAAGTCAAGGAAGTAAATAGCCCAGATAACTTTCTAAATTTATACAAATAGCTTCAAAGATTCATTTGTTTTTGAATAAAGTCACACACCGCTTCATTGAGCGGAGCAGGATGCCCAGCTCCCGCCACCGCCAATGTTGATAAGCGCGGAATTTGTGCTTTGGCCTCCTGAACGCGTTGCTTTGTACAAATGGTCGACTTGTCGCCATAGATGAGCGCTATTTTTCCTTTATACCCATCCAAGGCTTCATGGAAGTTCATGCCCCACACGTCAGCTTTGTATGGCAAATCAAAGTGACCCGGCTGTTGCACATCTGAAATAACGTGTTCGTCTACGCGCAACTCCTTCGCAAGTTCGTGAAGCCCTCTAAAGCCGGTTTGATTCTTCATGGACTTGTACAGTGAATACAGTGCGGTCCAATTTACTGTCAGGGCGATGTCATTTAATATAATTCCATCAATCGGCTTACTCATTCGCTGTGTTAAATACATTGCGAGTACGCCGCCCATACTCGTACCTAAAATGGTTACTTTTTTCTGAATGCCTGAGGTGCCTATTACGTTCTCGCTCATGAATTGCGTTACATCGTTTAAATACAAGGACATTTTGTAGTCATCCTGACTGTCAATCGAGTCGGATTGACCCCTGCCTGAAAAATCAACGCTAATCACATTGCATTCTTTAATGGGCAGAAAATGCGCATGCACATGGGCAAATGAATCTTTGGTTTCGAGTAAGCCAGGTAGGCACAGCAGGATATGTTTTGCTTCTGGGTTACCGGATATGGAATAAGCTATTCTGCGGGTGCTGCCATTGATCTGAAAAAAATGGGTATGCAGTGCCTCCGGTGAGTAGGTAAATTGCTCAGGTGGCAAGGCAGTCACTTGCTCTGGCATGGGCGCACGCACCTCAATTGAAGTATCTTCCTTCGGAGTCTGCTCCAGTTCTTTACTAGTTGGGGTAGCTTCAGCCCTCATTCTTGTAAAGAGGGCAATGAGTAAATTTTTCATGAAATCACTTTACTGTGAATTAATGACATTTTTACGAAGTCTGCACCATTTTGGAATAGCTTTACTAGCCATGGGAAGATAACCCCGGGCGAGACTAAACCGTAAGGGCCGGACGGGTTTTCTGGAAGCGCACTGCAGTGCGTTTGAAAAGGTATAAAAGAAAGACAGCAGCAACCCCTAAGCTAATGCTATTTGCAGCCCAAAATCCACTGGCTCCTTGCAGGGCTTGTGGAACATTGCCAGTGATATTAAATCCCAGCATATACCCACCACCAAGACCAACCCCCCAGAGCGATACTGCATAGATAAGCATGGGCCAAAATGCAATGCGATAGGCTCGTAGAATAAATGCAGCACTCACCTGTAAAGCATCAAATATTTGATAGAAGGCAATGAATAAAAAGAGTGGAATGGCAAACTGCTTTACTTCATCCGGCGGGTCATATAGGTTGAGTAGCTCCGTTCTAAAAAACCAGGCAGTGAGCCCAATTACGGCACACAAGGTCGTCGTGAAAAAGACCGAAGACCAGCCAATTTGCTCGGCTCTTGATTGCTTGTTTGCGCCAATGGATTGTGAGACTAAAGTCATGGTGGCAATCGAAATGGATAAGGGCACCATGTAGATTACCGTACCAATATTGGCCACAATTTGATGGCCAGCCAGGGCTTCTGTACCAAGCCGGGCGATAAAGAGGGACATAAAGGTAAATGAGGTCACTTCAATTAAGTAACTAAACCCAATGGGCATACCTAGCCTTAGCATGACACCGATGCGATGAAAATCGGGCCTGCTAAACCGAGTAAAGAGGGCGAATGGTTTATAAAAGCGACCCGATAATACAATCCATAAGGTAATGAGTAGCCAGAGCCAATTGATAATGACCGTTGCTACTGCGCAGCCCGGACCGCCCATGCCTTCGATGCCAAAAGCGCCATAGATAAATAGGTAGTTCAGCGGGAATTTAGCGGCCAAGCCAACTAGCTGGACGATCGTAATAATGGTTGGCTTCGAAACTGCGTTATGCAGGGCAATGAGGACACGCATTGCCATGCTCGCTGGTAAGCCCAGCACCAATATGTGCATATACAAGCTGGCTTTTGCATGAATCTCAGGATTCACTTGTGAAATGTCCAAAATCAAATCGGCATTCCATAAAACCAGTGCACCCAAGATGCTGAGTAGTACTGCCAGCCAAAGAGCCTGGCGTACCTCCTCGCCAATTTCATTGTAACGCTTAGCGCCAAACAGTTGACCGGCAATAGGGGCTAAGGCTGAAACCACACCAGTTAATCCAACATACACGCTGATGAAAATTGCCGATGCCATCGCCAGTGCGGCTAAATCATCAGCGGAATAACGCGCAGTCATTGCGGTATCCAGTACACCAAAAGCAATGACAGCCAGCTGACCGACTAGTAGTGGACCAGCTAACTTGAGCAATGCAGGAATATCCTCGCGTAAGCGGGAGAGTCTTAAGAGCATGGGGATTTTTTGGTCAGCAAAAATGCACTTGCTATGCTGTTTAAATTCTTCAAGGGCTTATTTTACTGTGCCATCGTAAAAAGCGCCCTCAGAAATGTAGTGCCCCTACTGAAAGGGATGCGAACAGGGCTTCCAAATATATGTATTCCGGGAAATCTACTCAGGCGTAACACGGTATAGCCGCAAACGCTCAGCACGGTCGGCTGCGCGCCGATCTTCCCATAGCAAGGTGATTGTTTTTTGATTGAGGCTAGCATAAGCCTTTGCTTCTAGCTGGCTGTGTGTCAATACATAAGGACAGTCAGCATCATCCCGCAAGGGCAGTTTTGTAAAGTAACTGAACGAGGCTAGCTGAGAAGCGCCTAGATTGCTAGTATCAATGCAACGCGCATCTTTAGGTGCCGCCTGCTCCAGCCGTTCAGCCACGAAGCGATAAGTCTTGGCGTAATTAATGGTGGGCAACCATAGGGTCATCAGCAGCACCCACATCAACACAGTTCCAGACGCAGAAATAATTAGGCAACGCCAAATAACCTTCGGTGCACGCGAAGTACGCCAGCGAATGACGGCAATCCATAGACCGGTAATGCCGACTGCAATCACAAAGGCAGTGAGGCTAAATTGGGCCTGATAGCCCGGTATGAAGCGTGCCACATTAGCAGCCGTGCTGGCTGGGAAGCCAGTAATCTTAGCAAGCCAAATGACCCAAATAGCCAAACCAATTAAGGTAAAGCTGAGCATGGCAAGCCAATCAATAAAACTAATTAAATTGCGTTTTAAGATAGGTAAGCTAAAAATGGCGATGATTGATAAAGGGGGGATGAGCACAATCAAATCATGTTCGTTCGCATCAATCCGTAAAAGAATATAGATTAGGCCGCTAAATACGAGCCCCAATGGAATACATAAGTGCGGTGCGCGCCAAGACCCAGCAGTTTTTTCGCGAGCCCAATGCACAATCGCCACCAGCGCAAGTGGCCAGACTGGCAAGGCATAGAGCCAGAAGTTCACGCCTAAAAACCCCAGTGATTCGGTAGAGGGAAGATTTTGCATTGGTGGCACATTGAGCCAGGCATCCAATGCAGTCGCGCGCTGCGTTTCAGTGAGATCAAATAGGAGCCAAAGTAATGGCCAAATTGCAAAACCAACTGCGCCTATTACAACCGAGCTTAGGGACCACCGAAACCGCAAGCGTGCATTGCTGATAAAGACGGCACTGGCCGTTGCTAATATGATGAGGCTAGTGAGGTATAGATTACTGGACAATGCCAACACCATAATGCCTAGACCAGTCCAAGCGCCCCCTTGCCAGGGTTTATCGAGTCCGCGCACAGTGCCATAGAGCACAATGCTGATGCCCATTAATTGCGCCATCATCGGCGTGGTCTCATGGGCACGCTGCGCTAAACCAACGCAGGCCAAGAAAATCAGTAAGGCGCCATCGGCCAAGGTCATGCCATACGACTTGGATTGCGGTTGACCACCTACCGCAAGTGCCATGGGCTGCACCTCACGGCGTCGTCCTAACAGATACGTTGCATACCAAATGGCAATCGCAGCAGCAAAGAAGCATATTGCCGAATAAAGTCGGCCGGCATTCGCCAAGCCAATTAAGGGTCCAAACCACTCCATGAGTAAGCCACCCATCCAATAGGGCAGTGGGGCGCCTAAGGGGGTATCACGGCCCACTAAATGGGGTATTAACCAGTCCTGCAAACCACCTTGATGCATGGCCCACATGCCGCCAAAGCCAATCGCATCCTCGTTTTTCCAGGGATCGCGTTGAAATAAACCTGCCAAACCATAAATCACCGTCAGCGCAAAAATAACGGTACGCGGAATCGATGCGGTGGCTGCGGCAGTGAGTTTAACCATGCGAATGATGCGGATTGAGTGGCATTAGAACAATATTAAATTGCGGCTAAGAAAAAAGGCAGCACAAGCTGCCTTTTGGGAATTGCGGGAGAGAAGCAACTTACTCCCACAAAATCATTACGCCTTCTTGGTAGCTGCTTTTTTGGCTGCTGGTTTTTCAGCAGCTTTGGTTTCTGCGGCAGCCGCTTTTTTCTCAGCTGTTTTAGCTACACCATCGCCAGCTGCCTTCGCAACCGCTTTGCTACCAAATTTCTGACGGAATTTCTCAACCCGGCCAGCGGTATCCATAATCTTCTGGGTGCCAGTATAGAAAGGATGCGATTCCGAAGAAGTCTCAATTTTGGAGAGCGGATACTCTTTGCCGTCTTCCCATTTGATGGTTTCTTTGGTGTTAATGGTTGAGCGTGTTTTGAAGCTAAAGTTGTTCGATACATCGACAAAAACAACTTCGCGGTAATCGGGGTGAATGCCAGGTTTCATAAGTGTCCTTATTGCAGGTAGCCGTTTCAGTTCCAGTGAGAGAAGTGAAATACTTGCCCAGGTAAAAGTAAAAGCAACGGTAAATCGAAAAAAAGCCACACCAAGGTGTCGCAAAAACAAAATTATGCCATGAAATCAATAAGAAAAGCCAGGTTTACACCATAACTAGCCTAGGTTAACTAGCCTCCGCGGCGCATCAGGTCGAAGAATTCCCCATTGTTCTTGGTTGATTTGAGCTTATCGACGATGAAGTTCATTGCCTCAATGTCATCCATATCGGCCAATAACTTGCGTAAAACCCAGATTTTTTGGAGATTTTCTGGCTTGACCAGCAATTCTTCACGGCGGGTGCCGGATTTGTTGAGGTTAATCGCAGGATAGACCCGGCGCTCGGCTAAACGGCGCTCGAGGTGCACTTCCATATTGCCGGTGCCCTTGAACTCTTCATAAATCAGGTCATCCATCCGGCTGCCCGTTTCAATCAAGGCGGTAGCCAAAATCGTTAAGGAGCCACCTTCTTCAATATTACGGGCTGCACCGAAGAAGCGTTTTGGGCGCTGTAAGGCATTGGCATCGACACCGCCCGACAATACTTTGCCAGACGATGGCACGACGGTGTTGTAAGCGCGAGCAAGGCGAGTAATCGAGTCGAGCAAAATAATGACGTCTTTTTTCATCTCAACCAAGCGCTTGGCTTTTTCAATTACCATCTCGGCGACTTGAACGTGGCGCACTGCGGGCTCATCAAAGGTAGAGGCAACGACTTCGCCACGAACCGAGCGCTGCATTTCGGTAACCTCTTCAGGGCGCTCATCGACGAGCAGCACAATCAGAATGGCGTCCGGGAAATTGGTGGAGATGGCATGGGCTATATGTTGCATCATCACGGTCTTGCCGGATTTAGGCGAAGACACAATTAAGCCACGCTGACCAAAGCCAATGGGCGAGATCATATCGATGATGCGGCCCGTTAAATTCTCTTCGGCTTTGATGTCGCGCTCTAAATGGATGGTGCGATTAGGGTGAAGGGGCGTCAAGTTCTCAAACATGATGCGGTTCTTCAGAGCCTCTGGCGCTAAGCCATTGATCTTATCGACCTTGACCAGCGCAAAGTAACGTTCACCGTCTTTTGGCGTCCGAACTTCGCCTTCAACGCTATCGCCCGTGTGCAGATTAAAGCGTCGAATTTGGGCTGGCGAGATGTAAATATCATCGGGCGAAGCCATGTACGAGGCTTCGGGCGAGCGTAAAAAGCCAAAACCGTCGGGCAGTACTTCGAGTACGCCATCGCCAAATACGGATTCACCCGATTTAGCCCGCTTTTTCAAAATCGCAAACATTAATTCTTGTTTGCGCATCCGCTGGGTATTTTCAATCTCAAGGCTAGCTGCCATCTCGAGTAGGGCGGATACATGGAGTACTTTTAATTCAGTGAGTTGCATTGTGTTTAGTGATCTAAGTGGGTAAGTGGAGGGGCGAGATTGCTACAAAGGCAGCGGGCCGAGAGGGGAGGGGTATATTGCGTTCAGTAGAGATCTAAATGAGATGGTTGCTACAAAAAATGAGCTTGGAATTAATCAGGGTAATAAATCAAGAACCAAAGAGGAGGGGGGATGTAGAACCAGAAATGGGGAAGCACTGAGTAGTGCGTTTGAAAGATATTACACTAAAAAAGGCAATTGGCAAGAGTACGGCCGAACTAAATGGCTTTTACCCTCAAATCACCCGCCAGTCAGGACAGGCTCGAACTATGAGCCTGTACCACCGGATAATTAAATATTGCCGTCAATAAAAGCAGCTAATTGGGATTTGGAGAGGGCGCCCACTTTTTGAGCCGCCACTGTACCGCCTTTAAACAGGATCAGCGTAGGAATGCCACGAATATTAAACTGGGCTGGAACGCCTTGGTTCTCATCCACATTCATTTTGGCAATTTGGATCTTGTCGCCGTACTCGGTCGACAGCTCTTCCAAAATAGGACCAATCAT
>CAMDKY010000048.1 GCA_945901245.1 Polynucleobacter meluiroseus
ATTACCCCATACAACCAGTTTTTCGATGTCTGCAACGGGTTTGCTAACTTTGGCGGCGATTTGCGACAGCGCGCGGTTGTGGTCGAGGCGTAGCATTGCCGTAAAGTTCTTCGCAGGCAGGCTGGGTGCCGATTTCATCGCAATGTAGGCGTTGGTATTGGCTGGATTACCAACCACCAAGACCTTGACTGTCCGCTTGGCGACCTTATCCAGGGCTTTGCCTTGGGCAGTAAAAATTTGGGCATTCGCAGAAAGCAGGTCTTTACGCTCCATGCCGGGGCCGCGTGGGCGAGCACCAACCAGAAGGGCGATATCGATGTCCTTAAAGGCGGTCATGGGGTCCTCGTGGGCAGACATTCCAGCGAGCAGCGGGAATGCACAGTCGTCGAGCTCCATCATCACGCCTTTTAATGCTTTTTGGGCTTTTTCATCAGGAATTTCAAGGAGTTGCAAAATAACAGGCTGGTCTTTGCCGAGTAAATCACCATTGGCAATGCGAAATAGAAGGGAATAGCCGATTTGACCGGCTGCGCCAGTAACCGCGACGCGCATAGGGGTTTTTGCCATTACATGTAACTCCAAATGAAGGTTGAAGGGTGTTGCTTAAGGGGATAAATTGCACATTATCCCTGCAAGCTTATGGAGTTTACATTTACACTGTCAATAATGTCTTCTATAAGACAGCAGACTAGTCAGCCTAAATCCTTTTTTTGGAACTACTTTGCCTGAAACAACTGCCCCTTCGGCTACATTTAGCCCCCTGTACCAGCAAATTAAAGCGCTGTTACTCAATAGCCTTCAGTCCGGCGAATGGCAGCCCGGAGATCCGATTCCCAGTGAAATGGAGTTGGCAGCCCGCTATGAGGTGAGTCAAGGTACGGTCCGCAAGGCGGTAGATGAGCTTGCCACGGAAAATCTCTTGATTCGGCAGCAAGGCAAGGGTACCTTTGTTGCAAGCCACCACAGCGAGGCCTGGCAATACCGTTTTTTTAGTTTGATGCCGGATTCCGGTAAAAAAGCTCCCCTGAAAAGCCACTTTCTGAGCTGCAATCAATCAAAAGCAGCAGCAAAGATCGCTGCACTATTGAAGCTTACCGCGAGCGATAGCGTGATTCAAATTGACCGTTTACAGAGCGTGGCCGGTCAAGTTACGGTTTTTGAGCAAATATGGCTGCCTCAGCAGCGTTTTAACGGCATGACCCTCGAGCATTTGGAGTCGTGGCCTGGCCCTTTGTATGCTTTCTACGAGAGTGAGTTTGCGACCCACATGGTGCGGGCGGAAGAGAAAATCAAAGCCATTGCTGCGGAGGCAACGATTGCCAAGCATTTAAAACTGGAGCCAGGCTCCCCGTTGCTGTTGGTGGAGCGTATTTCTTATACTTATGGGAACAAGCCAGTAGAGATTCGGCGCGCGCACTACAACACGCAACAGCAACATTATGAAAATAAGTTGAACTAAGCAATGTGTAAAGAAAAAAGTGCATTCCAGTATTTTCCAATAGAATATGTTGCACAACAGCAATTCTGTCCTAACTTCTACCTCACGAATGAGACCCTCTATGGTTGATGCCCAACAGGATGTAAAAAAAGCCAAGCCGGTTTACCGCAATATTGGCCTTGCCCAGTTGATTAAATACCGTTTGCCTTGGGCCGGGAAGGTGTCGATCTTGCACCGCATTAGTGGCGCCGCCTTATTTCTGCTGCTCCCGTTTATTTTGTATTTGTTTGATCAAAGCTTGGCATCCGAGCTGAGTTTCATGAAGTTCCAAGAATTTACGGATCACATCTTGGTCAAGCTGATTTGCCTCGGACTGATTTGGAGCTTTTTGCATCACTTCTGCGCCGGTATTCGTTACTTGCTACTGGATCTTGAAATTGGCGTCGAAAAGATTGAAGCGCAAAAATCCGCAATTATCGTATTGACCATTAGCCTAGCCTTGACAGCATTAGTAGGCGCTAAATTATTTGATTTGTTTTAATTCCGATTACTTAAAGAGAACTGTATGTCGACAAATAATATTGGCCCGAAACGCCTCGTTGTAGGCGCGCACTACGGCCTGAAAGAATGGATTATTCAGCGCATCACCGCGGTAGTGATGGTGGTATTTACGGTAGTCTTGTTGGTCGCCTATTTGGTGTCGGGCGGCGCTACCTATGAAGCCTGGGCTGGATTGTTTAGCAATCAACTGATGAAGCTATTGACCCTGCTGACCTTCCTCAGTCTTTTCTACCATGCGTGGATTGGCATTCGTGATATTTGGATGGATTACATCAAGCCGGTAGGCATTCGCCTCACCCTGCAAGCCTTGACTATGTTGTGGCTAGTCGCTTGTGCGGCCTATGCTGCTGAAATTTTGTGGAAAGTGTAAGACGATGACTGCAATTAAAAAAGCATTACCCCGCCGGCGCTTTGATGCGGTGATTGTGGGTGCTGGTGGTTCCGGAATGCGCGCCTCTTTGCAGCTCTCAGAGGCTGGCCTGAATGTAGCTGTGCTCACCAAAGTGTTTCCGACCCGCTCCCATACGGTTGCTGCACAAGGCGGCATTGGCGCTTCGCTCGGCAATATGAGCGAAGACAATTGGCACTTCCATTTTTACGACACCATCAAGGGCTCGGATTGGCTGGGCGATCAAGACGTAATTGAGTTTATGTGCCGCGAAGCACCGAAAGTGGTCTATGAGCTTGAACACTACGGCATGCCGTTCGACCGCAATCCTGATGGCACGATTTACCAGCGCCCATTCGGTGGGCATACTGCCAATTACGGTGAGAAGCCAGTGCAACGCGCCTGTGCCGCAGCTGACCGTACTGGCCACGCCATGTTGCATACCTTGTATCAACGGAACGTTCAGGCCAAGACCAACTTTTTTGTTGAATGGCTGGCCTTGGATTTAATTCGTGACGATGAAGGCGATGTGGTTGGCGTGACCGCACTGGAAATGGAAACCGGCGAGCTCTATATCTTGGAGGCCAAGATTGTTCTCATGGCAACCGGCGGTGCTGGACGCATTTGGTCTGCTTCGACTAATGCCTACATCAATACCGGCGATGGCATGGGTATGGCGGCGCGTGCCAACATTCCACTCGAAGACATGGAGTTCTGGCAGTTTCATCCGACCGGCGTTGCTGGAGCGGGCGTACTATTGACCGAGGGCTGCCGAGGTGAGGGCGCTATATTGCGAAACAAAGATGGTGAGCGCTTTATGGAACGCTATGCGCCCACACTAAAGGATCTGGCACCGCGTGACTTTATTTCCCGCTGCATGGATCAAGAGATTAAAGAAGGCCGTGGTTGCGGACCCAATGGCGATTATGTCGTGCTCGATTTAACCCACATCGGTGCTGAGACCATCATGAAGCGTCTGCCATCGGTGTACGAGATTGGCATTAACTTTGCCAACGTCGATGTGACAAAAGAGCCAATTCCGGTGGTACCAACCATTCACTATCAGATGGGCGGTATTCCAACCAACATTAATGGTCAGGTGGTTGTGCCTAAAGACGGTAATCCCAACCATGTTGTAAATGGCCTGTATGCGATTGGTGAATGTTCCTGCGTATCGGTTCACGGCGCCAATCGTTTAGGTACAAACTCGCTGCTCGATCTGCTGGTGTTTGGTCGTGCTGCAGGCAATCACATCGTTGATATGGATCTCAAAAAGCGCGAGCATAAACCCTTGCCTGCCAATGCAGGTGAGCAAACTCTCGCACGCATTGCGGAGCTTGATAACTCCACTTCAGGTGAATATGCCCAAGACGTAGCTAATGACATTCGCAAGACAATGCAGACCTATGCCGGCGTGTTCCGTAACCAGAAGTTGATGGATGAGGGCGTGCGTCAGATGGCCGCTTTAACAGAGCGCGCGAAGCATTTGTGGGTCAAAGATAAATCCAAGATTTTTAATACAGCACGGATTGAGGCGCTGGAAATTTCAAATCTGATTGAGACTGCGAATGCCACCATTATTTCAGCGGCAGCGCGTAAAGAAAGCCGCGGCGCGCACTCACACGATGATTTCCCAACGCGCGATGATCAGGCTTGGATGAAACACACCTTGTGGTTTAGTGAGGGCAATCGCCTCGATTACAAACCAGTGCAACTCAAGCCATTAACTGCCGAATCAGTGCCACCCAAAGAGCGTACTTTCTAATTAAAGATAAACGAGATAAATCATGAGTGATACCCGCATATTTGAAATCTATCGCTACGATCCTGAAGTCGATGCCGCTCCACGCATGCAACGCTATGAATTGGAATTAACCGATGAGCGCATGCTGCTGGACGCGTTAATTTCACTCAAGAGGCAGGATGAAAGCATTACGTATCGCCGTTCTTGCCGTGAGGGAGTCTGCGGTTCCGATGCGATGAACATCAATGGTAAAAATGGCTTGGCATGTTTAACCAATATGAAGACTTTGCCTCAAGTCATCACATTACGTCCGCTACCAGGCTTGCCAGTAGTGCGCGATTTGATTGTCGACATGACCCTGTTTTTCAAGCAGTACCTGTCCATTAAGCCCTATTTAGTGAACTCCACCCGTCCACCGGAAAAAGAGCGTTTACAGAGTCCTGAGGAGCGTGAAGAGTTGGATGGCTTATATGAGTGCATCTTATGCGCCTCATGCTCCACCTCATGCCCCTCATTTTGGTGGAATCCCGATAAGTTCGTCGGGCCAGCCGGCTTGCTGCAAGCGTATCGCTTTATTGCCGATAGCCGCGATGAAGATACGGCCGCACGCTTGGATAATTTGGAAGATCCCTATCGATTATTCCGTTGCCACACCATCATGAATTGCGTGGATGTTTGTCCTAAGCACTTGAATCCAACCAAAGCCATTGGCAAAATCAAGGAGTTAATGGTTCGCAGGGCAGTATGACCATTAGTGCGGCGGCTCTGTATCGTTTAAAAAGCGATGCACGCCGGGGTTTACTGGAAAACGATCTGATTTTGGAGCGGTTTTTCAGGCGCCATGCAGATACGTTAACGGAGGAGCAGGGCCTAATTTTAGGCAAGCTCCTGGCTCTAAGCGACAATGATTTGATGGATTTGCTAATCGGGCGCGTGGATTTTGTTGATTCTTTGGGCGATTTGTGTAAAACACCTTGTTTTATCGCTGTTTTGAGTCATTTACGCGAGAAGTAGCAGCAAGGGTGCAATAATTTGCATTGCAGCATTTAATCTTAATGAATAGTGGGATCTGACATGATTGAATCAAATATCAAGGCAAAGTTATCGTTCTCTGACGGCACCCCCGATATCGACTTGCCAATCTACCAAGGCACAGTTGGACCTGATGTCATTGACATTCGTAAACTGTACGGTCAAACCAGTAAATTTACCTACGACCCGGGCTTTTTGTCGACTGCCTCTTGTAGCAGCAAAATTACATTCATTGATGGTGATAAAGGTGAATTACTGTATCGCGGCTACCCGATTCAGGATCTCGCCAATAATTGCGATTTTTTAGAAGTGTGTTATCTCTTGCTCAATGGGCATCTGCCAAACGAAAAAGAGAATACGCAATTTCAGGACATCATCATGCACCACACCATGGTGCACGAACAAATGCAGTTTTTCCTGCGCGGCTTTAGACGTGACGCGCACCCGATGGCGGTGTTAACTGGTCTTGTTGGTGCAATGGCCGCCTTCTATCACGACGAAATTGATTACAGCGAGCCCAAGGCCCGGGTAATCGCGCAAATGCGCTTGATTGCCAAAATGCCAACTTTAGTGGCCATGTCTTATAAGTACTCGATTGGTCAGCCCTTTATTTATCCCGATAATTCGCTGTCGTATACCGCCAACTTCATGCGCATGATGTTTGCTACGCCATGTGAACCCTTCAAAGTGAACCCAGTATTGGTCCGCGCCTTGGATCGCATATTTATTCTGCATGCAGACCATGAGCAAAATGCATCGACCTCTACAGTGCGTTTGTGCGGCTCTTCCGGCACCAATCCGTTTGCAGCAATATCGGCAGGCATTGCTTGTTTATGGGGACCTGCTCACGGCGGTGCTAACGAAGCCTGTTTGCAAATGCTGAATGAAATTCAGGCCAATGGCGGTGTTGAAAAAGTGGGCGAGTTTATTGCTCAGGTAAAAGACAAAAATTCCAATGTCCGCTTAATGGGCTTTGGCCATCGGGTTTATAAAAACTTTGACCCACGCGCAAAACTGATGCGTGAAACCTGTTATGAAGTCCTCAATGAGTTAGGGCTCGAAAATGATCCGCTTTTTAAGTTGGCCATGACTTTAGAGAAGATAGCGCTAGAGGACGAGTACTTTGTGAGCCGTAAGCTCTATCCCAATGTTGACTTTTACTCTGGCATTGTGCAACGTGCCCTGGGCATTCCAAACGACATGTTTACCTGTATCTTTGCCTTAGCAAGAACCGTGGGCTGGATTGCGCAGTGGGAAGAAATGATTACTGACTCCGAGTACAAAATTGGTCGACCACGTCAGTTGTATGTTGGAGAAACTGCACGTAAAGTTCCTCCAATGTCAGAACGAAAATAAGCATCATAAGGGCCTGTATGTCACGCACCTTATACGATAAATTATGGGATGAGCATGTGGTTTGTTCCGAAGAGGATGGCACTGCAACCCTCTACATTGATCGACACTTGCTCCATGAGGTAACCAGTCCCCAAGCTTTTGAAGGCTTGAGTTTAGCCAAGCGCCCTGTATGGCGAATTTCTGCCAACCTTGCCGTCTCTGACCATAATGTGCCAACAACGGATCGATCCGAAGGGATTGCTGACCCCATCTCCAAGCTTCAAGTCGATACTCTGGACCAGAACTGCGCATCCTTTGGTATTACGCAATTCAAGATGAATGATTTACGCCAAGGAATTGTGCATGTCATCGGACCGGAGCAGGGGGCTACCTTGCCTGGCATGACGGTGGTGTGCGGTGATTCCCATACCAGCACCCATGGCGCCTTTGGCGCGTTGGCTTTTGGAATAGGCACCTCTGAAGTAGAGCATGTGCTTGCTACTCAAACCTTGCTCATGAAAAAGAGCAAGAACATGCTGGTCCGAGTCGAAGGGCGGTTGCAGCCCGGATCCACTGCCAAAGACATTGTTTTAGCGGTCATTGGAAAAATAGGTACAGCCGGCGGCACGGGTTACACCATCGAGTTTGCGGGTGAAGCCATTCGAAACTTATCGATGGAAGGTCGCATGACCATTTGTAATATGGCCATTGAAGCAGGCGCACGCGCCGGCCTCGTAGCCGTGGATGAAACCACAGTGGAATACATTCAAGGTAGGCCTTTTTCACCCAGTGGTGAAACGCTGCGCCATGCCTTGCAATATTGGCGCACCTTGCATTCGGATGCCGGTGCAAAGTTTGATCAGGTGATTGAGTTGCGCGCTGAAGAAATTCAGCCACAGGTCACCTGGGGCACCTCGCCAGAAATGGTCTTGCCGATTACTGAGCGGGTTCCTGACCCGGAAAAAGAACGCGATCCCAATAAGCGTAGCGCAATGGAGAGGGCTTTGCAGTACATGAACCTCACACCCAATACCCTCCTCAGTAGTATTCCGATTGACAAAGTATTTATTGGTTCGTGCACCAATAGCCGAATCGAGGATTTACGCGCTGCTGCCAAGGTAGTTGATCGGCTGGGAAAAAAAGTATCGCCCACAATTAAGTTGGCGATGGTTGTGCCTGGGTCTGGATTAGTGAAGGCACAAGCCGAGCGGGAAGGCCTGGATCGGGTATTTAAGGCCGCTGGTTTTGAGTGGCGAGAGCCTGGCTGCTCAATGTGCTTGGCCATGAATTCGGATCGCCTTGAGCCCGGAGAGCGTTGTGCCTCGACCTCTAACCGAAATTTTGAAGGTCGGCAGGGTGCGGGTGGCAGAACGCACTTAGTTAGCCCAGCGATGGCCGCTGCTGCAGCCATTGAGGGCCATTTTGTTGATGTGCGCAAAATTGCGTAAGCCATTCAAATGAAGGTCAAGATAATGCTAATTCCACCTTATTCAATGATTACTAAATTATCCATCGTGCTGGTTGCCGGTGTTTTTATTAGTGCCTGTGCAAATACCATGGAAGGGGTCGGCAAGGATCTGCAGAAGATTGGAACTTCGATGGATTCAAAGTCTTCTTCTGCTCCCGCCCCAACAAATCCTCCTGCGTCACAAACCCAGGGGAAAGACGTTGTGGTGACGCCAGTAAAATAAGCGCTCATTACAAAAATACGCAGAGGCAGTCGCGATGGATAAATTTACTCAATACCAAGGTTTGGTAGCCCCCCTCGATCGTGAAAACGTCGATACCGACGCCATTATTCCGAAACAATTTCTCAAGTCCATTCAGAAAACAGGCTTTGGTCAAAATTTATTTGACGAGTGGCGCTACTTGGATCATGGCGAACCTGGCAACGATTGCAGTACACGCCCCTTAAATCCGGATTTCATTCTGAATCAGTCCCGTTATCAAAACGCGGGGATTTTGCTTGCTCGCAAGAACTTCGGCTGCGGTAGTTCACGCGAGCATGCCCCATGGGCTTTGGGTCAATATGGCTTTCGTGCTGTGATTGCCCCCAGTTTTGCCGATATTTTCTTTAATAATTGCTACAAAAACGGTCTCTTGCCGATTGTGCTGAGTGAGCAACAGGTCGATCACCTGTTTAATGAAACCCGCGCCTTTAATGGTTACCAGCTAACCATTGATTTAGAGGCCCAAGAGGTCATTGCGCCTGATAGTCGACGCTATTCATTTGAAATCGATGGATTTCGTAAATACTGCCTGCTTAATGGTTTAGACGATATTGGCCTCACACTGAAAAATGCCGATAAAATCAAAGCATATGAAGCTGAGCGTTTATTGCGGATGCCTTGGCTTGCCACGCAATTACCGTAAAAACCCCTTCGCATTGACTCGCTAAATCCTTTTTATAGGCCTGTTATGAAAATTGCAGTATTGCCGGGCGACGGCATTGGTCCAGAAATCGTTGCTGAGGCAGTTAAAGTCCTCAAGGCCCTAGGCCCAGCATTTGATCTGGAAGATGCCCCGGTTGGTGGGGCTGCCTATGACCTGTTCGGCCATCCCTTGCCGCCAGCGACCCTTGAGCTGGCCAAAAAAGCAGATGCTATTTTATTTGGAGCGGTAGGTGACTGGAAGTACGACACCTTAGCCCGTGAATTTCGTCCTGAGCAAGCCATCTTGGGTTTGCGCAAGCACCTGGCCTTGTTTGCCAATTTCCGTCCTGCAATTTGCTATCCCGAACTCACCGCAGCTTCAAGCTTAAAGCCGGAAATTGTTGGCGGTTTGGATATTTTGATTATTCGCGAACTCAATGGTGATATTTATTTTGGGCAGCCGCGCGGCATTCGAACTTCAGAGCATGCACTTTTTAAAGGTGCTCGCGAGGGATTTGACACCATGCACTACAGCGAACCTGAGGTAGTGCGTATTGGTAGAGTTGCATTTGAAGCAGCGCGTAAGCGTAATAAAAAAGTATGCAGCGTGGATAAAGCCAACGTACTGGAAACTTCCCAGCTTTGGCGCGATGTGATGACGGCACTGGCAGCCGATTACCCCGATGTTGAGTTATCGCATATGTATGTGGATAACGCAGCCATGCAACTCGTGAAAGCACCCAAGGCGTTCGATGTGGTGGTCACCGGTAATTTGTTTGGCGATATTTTGTCGGATGAAGCAGCCATGCTGACGGGCTCGATCGGAATGCTGCCATCGGCTTCTTTAGACAAGAACAACAAAGGCTTGTACGAGCCTAGCCACGGCTCTGCACCCGATATTGCTGGGAAGGGTATTGCCAATCCCCTGGCAACCATTCTTTCTACGGCCATGATGCTGCGTTACTCCTTAGGTATGACTGGAGAGGCAGATCGCATTGAAAAAGCGGTTCAGAAGGTATTGCAGCACGGTATGCGTACGGCAGATATTTATACCGAAGGCACTAAAAAAGTATCGACCGTACAAATGGGCGATGCGGTAGTGGCAGCACTAGCGTAATTCATTGATATAGGAACGTAAGGCTTTTGTAATTTTATGGCAACACATCAAACATCAAGCTCGACAAACACTCCCTTAGTCGGCCTCGTAGGCTGGCGTGGCATGGTGGGCAGCGTCCTTATGGATCGCATGCTGGCGGAAGGGGACTTTGATTTAATCGAGCCGGTATTTTTTAGTACCAGCAATGCCGGCGGTGATGTGCCTGAGATGAACGGACGCCACATCACCAAGAGTGAAAAAAAGCTACACGATGCCAATGACATTCAATCCTTGATTCGTTGCGACATCATTTTGACCTGCCAAGGCGGTGATTACACCAAGGCCATTTTTCCAGCGCTGCGGGCGGCTGGTTGGCAGGGCCATTGGATTGATGCTGCCAGTGCACTGCGCATGAATGATGATGCAGTTCTCGTATTAGACCCAGTCAACCGACCTGTGATTGATCGTGCATTGGCTGCTGGGGGCAAGAATTGGATTGGCGGCAATTGCACGGTGAGTTTAATGATGATCGCCATGGGCGGATTACTCAAGGCCGATATGGTCGAATGGATTAGTGCCATGACCTATCAAGCTGCTTCAGGCGCAGGCGCACAAAACATGCGAGAGCTGCTCTTGCAAATGGGTGCCTTGCGCGATAGCGTCGATGCCGAGTTACGTGATCCCGCTTCCTGGATTTTAGATATCGATCGCAAAATATCGGCGACCATGCGTTCGGCAGAGTTTCCGACCAAGAACTTTCGTAATACAGCCTTGGCTGGTAGTTTGATTCCTTGGATTGATGTGCCCGTTGAAAACGGCCAGACAAAGGAAGAATGGAAGGGCGGCGCTGAATGCAACAAAATTTTAGGGCGTCCGCCGTTTAGATCGCCAGGCAGTATTCCGATTGATGGCATTTGCGTGCGCGTTGGCGCCATGCGCTGCCACTCCCAAGGCTTAACAATCAAGCTGAAGAAAGACATTCCCTTGCCTGAAATCGAAGCCATTTTAGCCAATGACAATGCGTGGGTAAAAGTGGTACCTAATGAGCGTGAGGCAACCGAGCGTGAATTATCGCCGGCTAAGATTAGCGGCACCCTGACGGTGCCGATTGGCCGACTGCACAAGTTGGCCATGGGTCCCGAATATCTAGGCGCTTTCACGGTAGGCGATCAACTATTGTGGGGTGCTGCAGAGCCCTTGCGCCGCATGCTACGCATCTTGTTGGAACGCTAAGAATGCGCTTATCTGCATCGACCCAGATGGTGCATCGCCTAGCATTAGCCTTTGGTGGTATGTGGATTGTTTTTAGTGCAGGCGCGGGCGCTTTTACTTTGGGTACTCCCAAGGTTTTATCACAGCCGGGTCAAGCTATTCGTGCGGAAATTCCCTTGCGTCTATCTGCGGCGAGTGAGGCCCAGCTTAGCGATTTGCAAATTTCTACCCCGAGTAAAGCGACCTATGAGCGTCTTGGAATTGCCACATCTATCTTAGAACTTGAGCCGCAACTGCGCGTGGATCGGCGTGATGGCAATCGCACGTTCATTGTTCTAGAAACAGTCAAGTCCGTCAGCGCAGCACAAACCAATCTGGATCCTTTTATTGATTTGATGGTGACCTTGCAGTGGCCATCTGGCCAGCTTACAAAAAATTACACCTTACTATTAGGTGACCCGAATCAAGTTACGGTGCGCCCCGGTCAAACCTTAAGCGAGATTGCGGCGCAGATGGCGCCCTTATTGGATGGCGCTACCTTAGATCAAACCATCATGGCATTGTATAAGGCCAACCCCGACGCCTTTGCGGGCGGTAGCATTCATCGCTTGCCGGCCGGCGTTGAGCTGATCAAGCCGAGTCTGTCCTTGATGCAGTCCATTACGCCAACGCAGGCAAGCCAGTTTGTTGAAAAAGCCAACCAAGCATGGGTTGATTCCCACGGTGATTCGGCTAAGGCAGCTACTACCAAATCAAGTGACACCACGAAGGCAACGAACGATCCCGCTGTCGCAAAAGATCGTTTGACGATTGGACCCGGTGCGGATAGTAATTCGGATCAACGACGCTATACCGAAGAAATCGTTGCCCAAGAAAAAATGCTGGAACAAACACGGACCCGTATTGTTGAGATAGAAAAAAACATTGCCGATTTACAAAAATTACTGGATTCGGCTAAGGGGCAGCCCGTATCAGGCTCCAGCGCCAAGTCCGATGTGATGAAAAACAGCTGGGCCCAAGCTTTGCTGTTATTAGGCGTGATCGCATTGACTGCACTCTTGTTGTGGTTGATGGCACGGCATGCCCGCCAATCTGAACGAAGTGCGCCCACGCATGCTGGTGCTGCTGCATCCATGCCCCAGCATGATGAGATGAGTCATTCATCACCCAGTCACGGTATGCCAGAGCGTGCCAAGAGTTTATTTGCAGGTATTGATCTTGATTTGGCGCCAGTCAAAAGTGATTCGGCTACTCGGAATGATGCATTGCGCGTCAAACTCAATCTTGCAAAAGCGTATACGACGATTGAGGACTTCGCTGCAGCCAAGCAGAGCCTAGACGACATCATCCAGTTGAGCCTTGATCCTTCAAATGAAGTAGATGGATCCCTAGTTGTGGACGCCAAAGCCATGCTATCCGACATCCACCGGCGCAGTAGCTAATGGGTAGCGAACCCGTGTTTGCTACATCAAGTAGATGACTCGCATCGCTTTGGGCTTGCAGTACGACGGCTCGCGATTTGTTGGATGGCAGACGCAGCCGAGTCAAAACACGGTGCAAGATAATCTAGAGAAAGCTATCCATGCGTTTGTTGGTGATACCCAATCCATGGCTAATCCAATACGCGTTACTGCGGCTGGGCGTACCGATACTGGAGTGCATGCACTTGGTCAGGTAGTGCATTTTGAATGCACTGTTGAGCGCGATGACTGGTCATGGGTGCGCGGTCTTAATAGTTTTCTGCCGAGTGATATTGTGGTGAACTGGGCGCACGTAGTTGATGGCTCATTTGATGCGCGGTTTTCGGCATTTGAGCGTAGTTATGTGTATGCCTTGCATATTGGGCCTTGCCGAGCACCGACGGTTGCCTCGCGCGCCGGTTATCTGATGTTAGCAGCCGATAAATGGCTTGATGTGGATGCCATGCAAGCGGCTTCCCGTTGCCTTTTGGGAGAGCATGACTTTTCGTCTTTTCGGTCATCGGAGTGCCAGAGCAAGACGCCGATTAAAACGGTGTATGACATTCAGATTTTGGATCAAAAACCCTGGGTCTATATTGTGGTTCGTGCTAATGCCTTTTTGCACCACATGGTTCGTAATATCGTCGGTAGTCTTTTGGCAGTAGGCCAAGAAAAGCGCTCCGTACGCTGGATGGCTGAGGTGCTTGAAGCCAAAAGCCGCCAATTAGCGGCGCCAACCTTTTCGCCCGATGGTTTGTATTTAGCAAAGGTAGGGTACCCGCCTGAATACCTTATCCCAGATCCTTGGCTGCAGCATTCCTGGTTACCCTCCGAGGTGATTACCTTATTGCAGGAGGCCGTTCCGGTTGCTCCGAAGCGGATTATGATCTAGCCATGGGATTACTTCACTACGCGCCAAACCGAACCCGCATCAAGATTTGTGGCTTAAAACGCCCAGAAGACGTCGATTTTGCTGTTAATGCGGGGGTAGACGCCCTCGGCTTTGTTTTTTATCCCCCCAGCCCAAGGGCTTTAAGCCCACAACATGCGGCAGCCCTGATTTCAAGGTTGCCAGCTGGGGTAGATGCCGTTGGCCTCGTAGTAAATGCCTCTGATGCTGAATTTGCTGCAATTCGAGCCCATGCGCCCATTACGTTGTGGCAATTTCATGGGGATGAGAGCCCAGAGGAGTGTCAACGCCTCGCTGCAGGGGATCCATGGATCAAAGCAGGCCGAGTGGGTGAGGGCTTCGCTTTTGCTGATTTTTCCCTACAATATAGGCAAGCAGCCGGTTTTCTGCTGGATGCCCTGGTTGAGGGCTATGGTGGGGGCGGTGTTCCTTTTGATTGGCAATGGATTCCAGAAACATGGGTAAGCGCAAACGCGCCTCGGGTCGTTTTGAGTGGTGGGTTGAACGCACACAACGTGGGCGAAGCGATTGCACGCCTGCATCCCTGCGCCGTTGATATTTCGAGCGGCGTTGAGAGTGCTAAAGGCATTAAAGACGCTGTTTTGATGGCTGAATTTATTCAGGCTGTGCGAATAGCAGATTCCAAAACACAATTGCAGTAACCCAATCAAAAGAGGTAGCTATGTACGATAAGCCAGATTCACGTGGGCACTTTGGCCCTTACGGTGGTGTGTTCGTTTCCGAAACATTGATGTTTGCCTTAGAGGAACTTAAAGAGGCTTACGCACGCTATCAACACGACCCTGAATTCATTGAAGAGTTTCATTACGAGCTCAAGCATTTTGTTGGCCGTCCATCGCCCGTCTATCACGCCAAGCGCTGGAGCGAAATGCTGGGTGGCGCGCAAATCTACTTGAAGCGCGAAGATTTAAATCACACGGGTGCGCACAAAATCAATAATGTGATTGGTCAAGCGATGTTGGCCAAGCGCATGGGTAAGCCACGCATCATTGCTGAGACAGGTGCGGGGCAGCATGGTGTTGCTACCGCCACAATCTGCGCTCGATTTGGTTTGGACTGTACGGTCTATCAAGGTTCAGTGGATGTCGCCCGTCAAGCGCAAAACGTCTTTCGCATGAAGTTACTCGGTGCAAAAGTCGTGCCGGTGGAGTCGGGCACGAAAACCTTAAAAGACGCTTTGAATGAAGCGATGCGCGACTGGGTTACCAATGTGGAAGACACCTTTTACATCATTGGTACGGTTGCTGGCCCACACCCATACCCGATGATGGTGCGGGATTTTCAGAGTGT
>CAMDKY010000049.1 GCA_945901245.1 Polynucleobacter meluiroseus
ATGGCTGATTTAGCTACCATTGCACGCCCCTACGCTGAGGCGCTTTTCTCAAGCGTTAAGCCTGCAGATCTGGGCTCTTCGATGATTCAGTTAACTGAACTCGCGCAGTTGGCGGCGATGCCGGATGTGGCGGTGTTAGCCAATAATCCTAAAATTTCGGCAGAAGATCTCAGTAAGCTACTGAGCGGAATGGTTAAGACTAAATTGGACGACAAAGTTAGTGCTTTTTTGCGTTTGATTAATCAAAACCATCGCTTGGCAGCATTGCCCGAAATTGCAGCCCAATTTGAGTTGTTGAAAAATCAAAGCGAAGGCGCTGCAGAGGTTCTGATTACCAGTGCGTTTCCGCTTGAAGGTGATGCATTAAACAGTTTGTTGGCGAGCTTGAAAAAGCGCTTTGGCGGTAAGGAATTGCGCCCAACGATTGAAGTGGACCCCAGCTTAATTGGCGGCGTCCGCATTCAAGTTGGCGATGAGGTATTAGACAGCACAGTTAAGGCCCAGTTGGCCACAATGCAAGCAAGCCTAAGCGCATAACCTTTTACTAAGAACATACGAAATAATATCCAGGAGTAATTGATGCAACTGAACCCTTCCGAGATCAGCGAACTGATCAAGAGCCGAATTAGTGAAATGGGAGTTGACTCCCAGCTGCGCAACCAAGGTACCGTTATTTCAGTAACCGACGGTATTTGCCGCGTGTATGGTTTGTCTGGCGTGATGCAAGGGGAAATGTTGGAGTTCCCTGGAAATACCATCGGCCTTGCGCTGAACTTAGAACGCGATTCGGTTGGTGCGGTTGTGCTCGGTGAGTACACCCACATTAAAGAAGGCGATCCAGTGAAATGCACGGGACGCATTCTGGAAGTTCCAGTTGGCCCAGAGCTCCTAGGCCGAGTTGTGGATGCCTTGGGACAGCCAATTGATGGCAAAGGCCCAGTCAACGCCAAACTAACTGATTTTATTGAAAAAGTGGCCCCAGGCGTAATCGCCCGTCAGTCGGTAAGCCAGCCGGTGCAAACTGGCCTCAAAGCGATTGATGCCATGGTTCCAATTGGCCGTGGTCAGCGCGAGCTCATCATTGGCGACCGTCAGACTGGTAAGACTGCAGTTGCTGTGGATGCCATCATTAACCAAAAAGGCAAAGGCGTATATTGCGTCTATGTTGCGATTGGTCAAAAAGCATCGACGATTGCAAACGTCGTACGTAAGTTAACTGAACTCGGTGCAATGGAATACACCGTGGTGGTTGCTGCAAGCGCGTCGGAGTCTGCCGCCATGCAATACCTCTCTGCCTATGCCGGCTGCACTATGGGCGAATACTTCCGCGATCGCGGTGAGGATGCCTTGATTGTGTATGACGACTTAACTAAACAAGCGGTTGCCTATCGTCAGATTTCCTTATTGCTCCGCCGCCCACCAGGTCGCGAAGCCTACCCTGGCGACGTGTTCTATCTCCACTCGCGTTTATTAGAACGCGCTGCACGTGTGAATGCCGATTACGTCGAAAAGTTCACCAATGGTGCTGTTAAAGGCAAGACTGGCTCACTAACCGCTCTGCCCATTATTGAAACCCAAGCGGGTGACGTATCTGCTTTCGTTCCAACCAACGTGATTTCGATTACCGACGGCCAGATCTTCTTAGAGACCGATCTCTTTAACGCAGGCGTACGTCCAGCGATTAACGCCGGTATTTCAGTGTCCCGCGTAGGCGGCGCCGCACAAACCAAAGTAATTAAAAAACTGTCTGGAGGTATTCGTACCGACTTGGCGCAATACCGTGAGCTGGCTGCGTTTGCACAGTTTGCATCGGACCTGGATGATGCAACGCGCAAACAGCTCGAACGCGGTAAGCGTGTTACGGAGTTGTGTAAACAGGCGCAGTACAAGCCCTTGCAAGTTTGGGAAATGGCCGCCTCACTTTATGCAATGAATAACGGCTACTTTGACGATCTCGAAGTAAAAAATGTATTGGCATTTGAAAAAGGTTTACAAGATCATCTCAAATCAAAATATGCAGACTTAGTTGGACGCATTGAAGAAACCAAAGACTTGAGTAAAGACGATGAAGCTGCTTTACGTGCGGCAATTGAGGACTACAAGCGCTCAGCCTCCTTCTAAGAGGGCACGCATACATCATGGCAAGCACAAAAGAGATACGGTCTAAGATCAAGAGCGTGCAAAACACGCGCAAGATCACCAAGGCAATGGAAATGGTCGCCGCATCGAAGATGCGGCGCGCTCAAGAGCGTATGCGCAATGCGCGCCCCTACTCTCAAAAAATTAGGGAAATCGCTGCTAATTTAGCGGAAGCAAATCCCGAGTACCGCCCTGCATACATGGTCGTGCGCGAGGTTAAAAATATAGGCACAATTTTGGTGAGCACGGACAAGGGCTTATGCGGCGGTCTCAATACCAATATATTGCGCTTGATTACTAACCAAGTTCGTGAAATGCAAGAAAAGAAAATTGGCATTGAATTCACAGCCATTGGCTCTAAAGGCTTGCAATTTTTAAATCGCTCAAAAGCGAAGTTGTTGTCAGAAACCATTCAATTGGGCGACACCCCCCGCATGGACACCTTGCTTGGGGCCATTACTGCACAGCTCCAGGCCTTTGAGCGCGGCGAAGTGGATGAGGTTTATCTTGCCTATACACGCTTTGTGAACGCGATGAAACAAGAGCCCGTATTAGAAAAGATCTTGCCACTTGCGCCCAATGCGGTTACCGCCGGCGAAGGTAAGGGGGCATCATGGGACTATCTTTATGAGCCCGACGCCGAGTCGATTTTGAATGGTTTGTTAAAGCGCTATGTTGAGGCTTTAATTTATCAGGCGGTTGCAGAAAACATGGCCTCAGAGCAATCTGCACGGATGGTTTCAATGAAAGCGGCATCCGACAATGCGAAGAATGTCATTGGCGAGTTGCAATTGGAATACAACAAAACCCGTCAGGCCGCGATTACAAAAGAGCTTTCAGAGATTGTTGGTGGAGCGGCAGCGGTTTAAGCTGGCTGCATTTAGAAGTACGACAGAATTTAGGAATAAATCGGAGAAATGCGATGAGTAACGGAAATATCGTGCAGTGTATTGGTCCCGTGGTGGACATTCAGTTCCCGCGTGACAGCATGCCAAATATTTATGATGCCTTGACCTTGGTCGAGAGCAGCGAAAAATCATTTGTTGAAAAAGGCTTGACCTTTGAAGTCCAGCAGCAAATCGGCGACGGCGTAGTGCGCGCAATTGCCATGGGCGCAAGCGATGGTCTGCGTCGTGGCATGGAAGTTGCGTCAACAGGTAAAGCCATTTCTGTTCCGGTTGGCCCAGCTACACTCGGCCGCATCATGGATGTATTGGGGCGCCCGATTGATGATGCGGGTCCGATTGCTACGCAAGAGCGCCGCGCCATTCATCAGCCAGCCCCTAAATTTGAAGAGCTGTCACCCTCGGTTGATTTGCTTGAAACCGGCATTAAGGTTATTGACTTAGTTTGCCCATTTGCCAAAGGCGGAAAAGTTGGCTTGTTCGGTGGCGCCGGCGTAGGCAAAACCGTGAACATGATGGAATTGATTAATAACATCGCAAAACAGCATTCCGGTTTATCCGTGTTTGCTGGCGTAGGTGAGCGTACCCGCGAAGGAAATGACTTCTATCACGAGATGAAAGAGTCCAATGTTATCGATAAGGTAGCAATGGTATTTGGTCAGATGAATGAGCCACCTGGCAATCGTTTACGTGTTGCCTTAACTGGCTTGACTATGGCCGAGGCGTTCCGTGACGAAGGTCGCGACATTCTCTTCTTCGTGGATAACATTTACCGCTACACTCTGGCAGGTACTGAAGTATCGGCTTTGCTTGGCCGTATGCCTTCGGCGGTGGGCTATCAGCCAACCTTGGCGGAAGAAATGGGTAAATTGCAAGAGCGGATTACCTCAACCAAGACTGGTTCGGTCACATCGATTCAAGCGGTATACGTTCCGGCCGATGACTTAACCGACCCATCCCCTGCAACGACCTTCTTGCATTTGGATTCCACTGTGGTGTTGTCGCGCGACATTGCTGCTTTGGGTATTTACCCCGCGGTTGATCCCCTGGATTCAACTAGTCGCCAGCTTGATCCCCAAGTGGTTGGACAAGAGCACTACGAAGTGGCGCGAGGCGTGCAAATGACATTGCAACGCTATAAAGAGTTGCGTGACATTATTGCGATTTTGGGCATGGATGAATTGTCACCAGACGATAAGTTGGCCGTAGCCCGCGCCCGTAAGATTCAGCGTTTCTTGTCCCAGCCCTTCCACGTGGCCGAGGTATTTACTGGGTCACCAGGAAAATACGTGCCTCTGAAAGAGACTATTCGCGGCTTTAAGATGATTGTGAGTGGCGAGCTGGATCATTTGCCAGAGCAGGCGTTCTATATGGTGGGCTCAATTGATGAGGCCATTGAGAAAGCCAAGAAGCTTTAATCGAACACCAAGGAAACCATGTCTACCATTCGCGTCGATGTTGTTAGTGCGGAACAATCCATCTTTAGTGGAGAGGCAAAGTTTGTTGCCCTCCCTGGAGAAAGTGGCGAGCTCGGCATTTTGCGTGGGCACACCCCGTTAATCACGCGCATTCGGCCTGGTTCGGTGCGCATTGAAAAAGCCGATGGCGATGAAGAATTTGTTTTCGTAGCAGGCGGTTACTTAGAAGTGCAGCCCGATCACGTCACTGTACTGGCAGATACTGCTATCCGCGGCCATGACTTAGATGAGGCCAAAGCGCTTGAGTCAAAGCAGCGAGCCGAAGAGGCCATGCGAAATCGCAGCAGCGATTTTGACTTAGCCTTAGCACAATCTGAATTTGCTATGGCTGCTGCTCAGTTAGCAGCTATTACACGATTCCGTCGCAAGAAATAACGTTACCGCAAGTGCTGCTAAACGATCGGTTTATTAAGTCCTGCTTAGGGCAGTCGGTAGACCGTACTCCCCTTTGGCTCATGCGTCAGGCCGGCCGCTATCTCCCCGAATACAATGCGACTCGCGCAAAAGCTGGTAGTTTTTTAGATCTGGCCAAAACCCCAGCCTATGCAACTGAAGTAACCCTTCAGCCCTTAGATCGTTATCCGCTGGACGCAGCCATTTTGTTTTCCGATATTTTGACCATTCCTGATGCTATGGGACTTGGATTGCAATTTACGGCTGGCGAGGGCCCCAGCTTCCAGCATCCATTACGTACAGAGGCAGATGTAAAAAAGTTACGTGTTGCCGATATGGGTGAGTTGACCTACGTTTTTGATGCCGTATCTGAAATTCGTAAGGCACTAATTCAGGATGGGCAACAGCGTGTTCCCTTGATTGGCTTTTCAGGAAGTCCATGGACCTTGGCGTGCTACATGATTGATGGTTCCAGCGCAGATGAGTTCCGTCATGCAAAAACCATGATGTTTGATCGTCCTGACCTATTGGAGCCCATTCTTGAGATTAATGTTCAGTCGGTTGCCGCCTACCTTACCGAGCAAATAAAAGCAGGTGCACAAGCCTTGATGATTTTTGATACCTGGGGCGGCATGTTGCCAGATGGTTGGTATCAGCGCGTCTCGCTAGCAGCGATGCAAAAAGTCATTGCCCTGTTGCCCCGAGAGCATGAAGGTCAGCGTATCCCGGTCATCATTTTTACCAAAGGCGGCGGGCTGTGGATTAACGATATGGCTCAGGTTGGCGCAGATGCGATTGGGCTCGATTGGACTATTTCCTTAAGCCGTGCCCGGAAGGCGATTTTAGCTGCTGGTAAGTCGCTGGCCATTCAGGGCAATCTAGACCCATTGATTTTGTTCTCAAGTCCTGAGCAAATTGCGAAAGAAGCTGGAAACTTATTATCTGATTTAGCCAATGCGCCGGCGCTAAAGCCAGGACTGCACCCCCTTGACGGGCATATTTTTAATCTTGGCCATGGTATTTCCCAATTCACCCCGCCTGAAAGCGTTACTGCTTTGGCTGAGGCTGTTATTCAGCGCTCGCAACAGCTTCGTAAATAGGACTATTTAGTTACAAAAAGTAGCCTTTAACCGTGAATTGGCTCAGGGTTATACACAGAAGCAAGTCAAAAAATAAATTCAGTGGGATTCGCCCCGAAATTAAATTACTTTGTCTGAATATTTTTATAAGTTATTGATCTATATAGTTTTTAGATAACTAAATTAAAATGAGCACTCTTGGTGCATTTCGCGGCGAAAATTAGCAAAAGTACCCAACTTAAATGATATCCACAGACTTATCCACAGGACAAATAGACAGCCCGAATACGTCTGCTTCCCAGCCTATATTCGTTCAGGTCGTTCTGGATAAGCCCCTCGTGCAAGGATTTGATTACGCCTGGGATTCAATTGCACTGGGGGGTACGCCGCACATAGGGCGGTTGGTCGAGGTGCCATTTGGACGGACTAGTGCCGTTGGAATTATCATAAAAGTGAGCAATCACTCAGAATATGATCATTCTAAAATCAAGAAAGTGATTCAGCAGGCACCCCTACCCCTACTGGACAGCAAAACCTTGGGCATGCTTAACTTTGCAAGTCAATACTACTTCAGTACCTTGGGGGAAATTACCCTGCCATCGATACCGGCGTATTGGAAAAAACCTAAAAAATGGCAAGGGCTCGAGAACAAATTACACAACCCAGAAATAAGGCAGGCAAAAAATAGGGGGAAGAAAAAAGCCATAACCAAGGAGGAGCCACTTAAACCTGCACCCCTTTCAGGGATTCAGAAAGACCAGCTCAACCAAGAGCAGGTCAAGGCGCTTGACCGCCTGCTTGGTGATGCTAATGCCACAGAAGCCTACCGCACAATTCTCTTGCAAGGCAAAACCGGCTCCGGAAAGACTGCGGTTTACCTTAACTGGATTAAGGCGCTTCTTCAAGGCGAGGATGAGCAGGCCTTAATTTTGGTACCAGAGATTAATTTAACGCCGCAACTAGAAAAGCGCGTTGCTGAATTCTTTCCAGAGAAACGAATTGCTGTGATGCATAGCGGCCTAACTGAAAAGCAGCGCGGCATTGCATGGCAAGACACCATACAAGGTAAGGCCCAGATTATTTTAGGTACGCGCCTTGCAGCATTAGCCGCAATACCAAATTTAAAGGCAATCGTGGTCGATGAAGAGCATGATGCATCTTATAAACAGCAGGAAGGAACGCGCTACTCAGCAAGAGACCTTTGCATTTGGCGGGCTCATCAACTATCAATACCAATAGTATTGGCATCCGCAACGCCCTCTTTGGAAACGTGGCTCGCAGCAGAAGAGGGGCGTTATGAGCGCATTCGGCTGGACGTCCGTGCACTGAGTTCGGTTATGCCAACAGTGAAGCTGGTTCGATTGCCGAAGAAAACGGCGACGTATGCAAACGGAGAGGCGCAACTTATTTCGACCGAAGTGCGTGATGCCATTACACATAACCTGGCGCAGAAAAGGCAAAGCCTCATATTAATCAATCGACGTGGCTATGCGCCCATACTCAGTTGCACTGCATGCGGTTGGTTGTCGGGTTGCAGTAAATGCTCCTCGTATATGGTGTTGCATAAGTCCAGTATGCTGGGAAAAAAAGCCGTACTGAATTGCCATCATTGCGGACTCATTAAAGAAGTTCCTCCATTTTGTCCGGAGTGTGGCAATGCAGAACTCAGCACCATTGGGCAGGGCACCCAACAGATGGAAGACTATATACAAGCACAGTGGCCAACTGCAAAGGTGCTTCGAATAGACGCTGATTCAAGCAAAAAAAGTCAGAGCGCAGAGCGCTTGTTTGAACAAATACATGATGGCACTGCCGATATCATCGTAGGCACACAGATGATAGCCAAGGGCCACGACTATCAAAACATTGGTTTAGTTGCTGTCATCGATGCAGACAATAGGCTATTCTCCCAGGACTTTAGAGCAGCCGAGCGATTGTTTGCACAGCTAGTACAGGTTGCTGGGCGGGCTGGGCGATCTGGCCAAGAGCTCCACAGCACGGGAGAAATCTGCATTGAAACCCGCTACCCCGATCTACCCGTTTTTCATCATTTACTCGGTCACGACGTAGATGGTTTTTTAGGGCACATCGCAGCCGAACGTAAAGAGGCCTTATTACCGCCATTTAGTTATCAAGCATTGATTCATGCAGAAGCAAAAAAAATTGATGAAGCAATACAATTTTTAAAAGACCTAAAAAAAACAGTGCGTAGTGCGAACGATTTTCCAGAGGGCATTCGAATTTTAGATCCAGTGCCAAAAGCAATCGTACGCGTCAGTGGAATGGAGCGAGCGCAGCTTGTAGTGGAGGGCGACAATCGCAAAAATCTACAGACTGCCTTAATGCAATTTGACCAGGCCCTACGCAGTAGGTCGCAGGGCCGAATCAGCATGGGTACTCGAGTGCGCTGGATGATTGAGCGCGACCCCGTTTTAATTTAGAGTGGATTCGTAATGCGTTAGCGGCTGCAGGCGCGCCAGTTCTACATCGAGTTGTTCAGTAGTAGCCGGTTGAATTTTGAAAAGCCAACTCGCATAGGGGTCGAGGTTAATCGACTCGGGGGCATCAATCATTTCTAAATTAATAGCAACAACTGTTCCTGACACCGGAGCGTGAATATCGCTGGCAGCCTTCACCGACTCAATCACTGCACACGCTTTGCCTTGCTCTACAACGGCACCTACCGGTGGGGTTTCTAGAAAGACAACATCGCCTAAGGCTAATTGAGCGTGATCGCTAATACCAACCCACACCAGGCCATCCAACTGGAGATCCGCCCACTCATGGGTGTCAGCAAATAGATAATTGGGTTTTGCGCTAGTCATGGAATTACTGCTACATTAAGGCAAGGGCCCACAGAACGGGCGCAGTGCAGCCTTACGTTTTAGCCGAACCTGTACGATGGGTGCGGTTATAGAGGCAACTTGCGCAAATCCAACGTTGTTTACGATTGCTCGTTGGAATCCAGGTACCACCCTCAAGGCGTTTTTCCCTGCTACAAGAAGAGCAAAATTTCAGGCTTTGGGAGGTATCTTGCGTTGATTCAGGTGCAGTGGTAGTCATGGGTAAGCTGGCCAACTAATCTACTAAAACTCTATTTTACCCTGTTTGCCCTACCGGAGCAGGGGACAGCATCACCCGTACCGAATCAGCCGTCTTCTTGCCATCAAAGTCCAGCCATGCCTTATTTTCAAAGTCATAGAGCTTGCATTTGCGGGCCGTATCGAAATACCAGTTCCAGGAGAACTTCTGAATGAAAATACGCTCTGGAAGCAGGGTTTCGAGGGTGTTTTGGGCTTCTTTGAGGCGATACAAGGGTACGCTCATGTCGACGTGGTGGGCCGTGTGCTCCATGATGTGGTGCATCAAAGCACCCCAATAAGAGCCAAAGGTCAGGTGAACAGTGGTGGAGACAAAAGGTTGGGCACGCAGCCATTCCGACTTTTTGTCGTACCAAGAAACCGATGGGTGGGTGTGGTGCACGTAGACAACAAAGCCAATCATGCCGTTCCAGAATAAGAATGGCAGCACAAAGCCGGTTAAGAGACCAATCCAGACCGACTGCCCTGTGGCGATGGCGCCAGCGATCAAGCAGCCAATCCATACGATTGCAAAGACGGTTACAAGAAGATTGTCCTTCAAAAATATGGGGCGATCGCCAGGCTTATTCTGGGCGTTGGGGAAGTACTCACGCCTCCACCAAATTTCAATCAAGTAATAGAAAACAGGGCCCCAGCCACTGCGGTAGAGACGCTCAAGGCGCTTGCGCCAGGGCGGTAAGGCATCAAACTCTGCCTTCGAGAGCGGCGCCCATACAAAATCAAAGCCTTTTAAATTCGTTTGACCGTGGTGAACAACGTTGTGGCCAACGTCCCACAGGCTGTAAGGCGTGAGTGAGGGTAAAAAGGCAATGCGGCCCAATACTTTATTGAGCTCACGGTTTGGCGTAAAGCTCTGGTGGCAGGCGTCATGGCCTAAGATGAAGATACGGCCGGTAACAAAGCCGGCGATCACGCCAAATACGATCTTGAGAATGATGCTTTCAACAAATACAGTGGCTGCAATCGCTCCAAGCCAAAGGGCGGCATCGATAAACAAGAGCATCAATGCCCTACCGGTTTGGCCTTGCGCCATCGGAATCAGCCAGCTCCGAATGATTTTGCGGTGTGGCAAGGGCTCTGTTGGCGCTAATGGCGCAACAATTGACGGATCAGTAAGGGTGGAGTTTAGATGGGTAGACACAGTATTTATCAGTAGTTAATTCCATGAATAATAGAGGTTTTCAACTAATTCTGCATGAGCTAGATCAAAAGCACCATTTTCTGGTGCGCCCGGCAGGAATCGAACCTGCGACCCTTGGCTTCGGAGGCCAATACTCTATCCACTGAGCTACGGGCGCAAAAAATGGGTAATTAAGAGCATATTGTAAGTGCCTAGAACGAAAACGACTCGTTATAATCACCAAAACCTCATTTTTAACTACCTAACCCATAAGCACACTCCGACATGAGCAATGACCACGACAGTCTGATTAAAACGCCCAAACAACTGATCATCATGGTCTTTGTCAGCTTTTTTGTGCCGCTGATGATTATCTTGCTGTTGATGGTTTATGTTGAAAACGGCAAACGGACAGGCGGTAGCGCAGAAGACGCCACTGCTTCAGCTAATCAACTGATTAAGCCGGTAGCGCAGCTCGAGTTTCGGGATGCAAATGCTCCCCGGGAAATGAAAACGGGCGCAGCAGTTTATAAGGCAGCCTGCGCTTCATGCCATGACAATGGCGCCGCTGGAGCCCCTCGTTTTAATAACGCAGGCGATTGGTCAGGCAGGCTAGGCAAAGGATATGACGCACTTTTAAGCTCGGTAATAAAAGGCAAGGGCGCGATGCCCGCACGCGGGGGTGCGAATCCAGCCGATATCAATGACCACGAGTTGGGTCTTTCCGTGGTTTATCTCACCGCATCGTCGGGCGGTAAATTTCCTGAGCCCAAAGCACCCGCTGCTGCAAAGTAAATGCGTTGTTGAAAATAAGGCCGGCTTGATTGCCGGCTTTTTTATTTGCCCTCCAGCGTAAGCTGGTACGCCTCTTTTTTGGAGATGCCGGTAATGGCAGCGACAACGTTGGCGATCTCTTTGCTACCCAATAACGGCATAAGTATCGACACCCAGCGCTGGATTTCTTCTTGATTAGCCAAGGCGCCACTGTTTTGTTTGCAAGCAGAAATTACCACGATAAATTCGCCCTTAAGGCTCTCCGTCGTGCTGAGCCAGTGGGCTAGCTGACTAGGCTTTAAATGGACTATTTGCTCAAACTTTTTAGTAAGCTCCCGCCCCACCATCACAATTCGACTATCGTCAAGGCAGGCAGCTACTTTCAATAAAGTAGCTGCAATCTGGTGCGGGGACTCAAAAAATACCGTTGCCTTGCTAGAAAGGGCTAGGTGTCTTAGCGACTCCTCTTGTTCACGTAATTTGTGCGGCCAAAAACCCAGAAACTGAAATTGCCCATCCGAGGGAAGGAGTGCCGACCCACCAACCGATACAGCACACGATACCGCACTCGCCCCCGGTATAGGCAGGACGCGTAATCCAGCTTGGCTCGCTGCACTAGCAAGCCGAGCGCCTGGATCGGATACGCCCGGCGTGCCGGCATCGGATATATATGCCCAGCGCTCACCTTGCGTGAGGTGCTGAATCAGGGTAGCCGATGCCGCTGCTTCGTTGTGAGCATGCAGTGCCAAGCGTTTTTTATGAATGCCAAAGTGATTGAGGAGGGGCGCGCTATGGCGCGTATCCTCGCAGGCAATTCCATCGACCAAGTTAAGCACATGCAATGCTCGCAAGGTGATGTCGCCTAAGTTGCCAATGGGGGTTGCGACCATATACAAAGTAGATGTTGGGAAGTCTTGTTGATTCAGAAAATCAGTAGACCATGTGTTGGGCGCAGTTGTCATCACCATGAGCTGGATTATGCAGAAAAAACAGATGGATAGTTATAAATAATGACGGTCAGTTGGCGTTGATAAAGCCAAAAGAAAATCAAGTTTGGCGCATAATAATGCAATGGATACCAAAACACTTGATCGTTTAAACGCACGCGCGTCCGCCCATTTTGTGGAAAGTATTGCTGTTAAGCAAGAGGCGCTCAAACACTTGCCACAGCAGGTTGCTAAAGCCGTTGTGGCCATGACCGATTGCCTACAATCGGGCGGAAAAATTTTGGCCTGCGGTAACGGCGGCTCTGCTGCGGATGCACAGCATTTTGCTGCGGAGTTAGTAGGCCGCTTTGAGCGTGAGCGTAGAGAGCTTGCCGCTATTGCACTCACTACAGATACTTCAATTTTGACTGCCATTGCCAACGACTACCACTACGATGAAATCTTTAGTAAGCAAGTTCGTGGCCTTGGAAAAAAAGGCGATATCTTGTTGGCGATCTCGACATCAGGAAATTCAAAAAATGTGGTTGTGGCCATTGAGGCCTCCAAAAAAATTGGCATGCATGTGATTGCACTGACTGGCAATGGCGGTGGAAAAATTGCAGGACTTTTAGAAAGGTTTGATATTCATTTATGCGCACCCTCCAATCGCACGGCACGCATTCAGGAAACCCATTTAGTTCTACTGCATAGCTTGTGTGATGGTGTTGATCATTTACTCTTAGATTAAAAAAGGAAATCACATGACGCGTTGGATGAAGTGGTCCTTGGCATTAACAACAACAACACTCCTTAGCGGATGCGGTATTTTGGCCGTGGGCGCAGTGACTGGTACGACAACCATTCTGGCTGATCGTAGATCGCCTGGCGTACAAGCCATTGATCTCGGCATTCAGTTGGAAGCAGGCAATCATCTCATCAAGCGCTATGGCGATAACGCACACATTACGGTCACTTCATTTAATCAAAAAGTCTTGTTAACAGGCGAAGCAAAAGATGCTGATATTAAGGGCGGGGCAGGCGCGTATGTGCAGGGCTTAAAAAATGTCCGCTCTGTATTTAATGAAATTATCATTGGCCCCAATAGCACATTTACTGCGCGTGCAAGCGATACATACCTCGCTTCACGTATCAAAACGCAAATGATCTTTACAAACAATTTGCCGTCGAATTCGATGAATATTGTTGTTGAGGCAGGCAATGTTTACCTGATGGGTATTTTGACAAAAGCAGAATCCGAGCTGGCCAAAAAAGTGGCAAGCAATACCAGCGGTGTGAAACAGGTATTTGTATTTTTTGACATCATTTCAGAAGCAGAAAAATTACGCTTAGAAAAACAAGGCAAGGCAGAAACCTCGCAACCCGATACAAATGTCAATAATTGAGTTGGGTTTGGCTTAGAAAATACCCATGTACGCATGGGTATTTTTTTAAGAGCGGTTTGGCATACCAAAGAACCAGCGCCATATTTGTTTCGATTGCTTTAGGTTTGCCTTAACCGCATAGTCAAGGTCCGCCATCTGTTCTTGCGTTGCTTCATTCAAAATACTTTGCACATTTGCTGGTGGCAAAATCAGGTAAGCATCCGCATCGCCATAGGCAAATTCCACGCGCATACCTAGCTTTTGGGCTAGGTTCATCATAGCCTTATTGTTGGCCAAGCAATGCACGAATAAGGTGGTAATTTGTGTGTTGCGCGCATGCATTGCTGCTCGCTTTAAAAGCGCGGCACCAAGGCCACGATGCCGCTCCCCTAGCAATACAGAAACACCAAATTCAGCGGTCCGTAAGGCACCACGTTTGGCCGGTAAATAGGCAAGGTGTGCAATACCAATGAGATTCAATGCGCCATTAAAAACTCCAAATACCGCATCGCGACTGAAATCCAGATTGGCCACATAGCGTTCAATGACAATGTCGGAGGTAGGCGACCCAAAGCGCAAGTGCCGATCTTCGGGGCCCAAGGCGACCAGGTGACGCAATACGGCTTCGCGGTGCCCATCGTGGAGCTCGCGCACTTGAGGGGGGCTAGGATTGGTGCTTGGCCCCACAGTCACTGGGGTACTGGATAAGGACTTTGTCATGACCCCACTCTAGCAGAATCAGGTGAAATAATCAGGGTTTTCCCTTATTAATCTGTTTAATTTCAAAAAGGAGCAATCTAAAAAATTAGCTTAAAAAAACTAAATTCTTAACCCTTTGATTTTTATGAAAATTTCATAAAACCTGTAAAAATTAAACGAAATAATAGGAAAAAGACTACGAAAGGTGTTGACATGCCCTTACAGGCATGGCATAGTCTCACCTCTCTGCCGGAACATTTTTATTTAAAGCGTTCTTGGCCCTCTTTAAAAAATAGTCAATCGATAATTGTGGGTACTGAGTGAACGCATCCAGTCCTTCGGGACAGATGTAAATAAACAGTACTCAATGTCAGTAAAAAGATTTGGTTTTATAACCAAGTCAATTTCTAATATGAGTGCGACGAACCGCAAGGTTCACAGTGATTAAACTGAAGAGTTTGATCCTGGCTCAGATTGAACGCTGGCGGCATGCCTTACACATGCAAGTCGAACGGCAGCACGGGTGCTTGCACCTGGTGGCGAGTGGCGAACGGGTGAGTAATATATCGGAACGTACCTTATCGTG
>CAMDKY010000050.1 GCA_945901245.1 Polynucleobacter meluiroseus
AGATAGCGCGTTACAAGGACAAACAAAGCAAAGCCAAGCGCAGCGCCGAAACCCGCTGGAATAGTGCAATGCCCGATGCCAGTAAAAGCAGCATTGAAACTGATTTTGATAAAGCATGCGAACGCATACCGAATGCAATGCAAACGGAATGCTCACCAGTCACCAGTAACCAATCACCAGAAACCAGCAACCAAGCTCCATATACCAGTCACCAGTCAACTAAAAGCACTGAGCAGGGTGCCAAGAGCATCGCTGAGGATGGGTTAGGGATTTCAGGAGGGGTTGTAACAAAGGTGAAGCTAAGCCTAATAGCGCAAGAAGAGCGGCATCACTGCTTAATTACGATGATGAAAAAAGAATGCCAAGTAACGCCATTGGACGATGCACGTATCAAAGAAATGGTTCTGATGGAAATAAGCGATGCAGAGCTAGAAGCTGCAATCAAAACCGCCAAAGAAGTGCGAGCAAAAGTGAATAACACCCTACCAATTAACCCAGGGTACGTGCTATCCATTCTGAAGACGCAACGAAAAAAGCAGGCCAGAGAAGATGGCGAAGACGCCTGGTGGAAAACCCATGCCGGAATAGACCTAAAAGGGCGCGAATTGCAAATGCAACCAAGGCCCTCAGAAAGCTATGACGCATTCAAGATAAGACTATTTTCTGAGCTCAATAAACGCAAAGGGGTAGACCGCTTGGCAGCGCAGGAGGAGAGCAATGCATAAGCACAGCCAAAGCAAAGCGAACCCGAGTAGCCAAAGTCAGGTGTACCAACCCCAAGGCATCATCGATCGATTGGATATGGAAGACATACCAATTGGATCGATTGTGCGAACCCCCAGCGGGCGCGTAGGCAGGGTAGTCAAACACCGTGGGGCACAGAGCCGGCATGACCTCTTTCAGAGGGTCATCATCGAGTTTGATGAGCCCTATGGCGACTCAGTAGCATTGCAGCCGCACTTGCTAACCCTGATACAGAAACCGTAAGCCGTGCCAAGCAATAATCAAACTAAATCAAATCCGACCAAGCCAAAGGTACAAGGCAAAGCAAAGGCCAATACTGCGCCATCAGGGCAGGGAGGACCTAGGATAGGGGCGGGTCGTAAAGTAGGTAGCCTGAGTAAGCGAACGCGGGATATAGCCGAACAAGCGGCAAGCAAGGGCATTACGCCCCTAGAGGTCATGCTAAAGACCATGCATGACTTACTAGAGGAATCAAATAAATGCCTAGGCCATGATCATGATGGAACAGACCCCTGCAATACCCATCATGATGCTGAGGTTCTCGAGAGCCGTGTAAAGCTCCTCAATATGGCTGCAACCATAGCCAAGCATGCGGCCCCCTACATACACCCCCGGCTGTCGGCAATTGAGCACACGGGCAAAGATGGGACGCCATTGCAAAGTGGCGTATTGGTAGTGCCAAGTACGATGAGTATGGACGAGTGGGAGCAGGCCGCTAATACCAAGACCTAGCTCTATGAAAACCATCTGGGCACCGCTACCAGGAAGTCAAACCCTATTTTTAACTTGCCCCGTGTATGAGGTCTTGCTCGAGGGCACTCGGGGTGGTGGAAAGACTGACACCTTACTTATGAGTTATGCCCAGTACGTAGGCAAGGGGTTTGGTGACCACTGGCGGGGTACGCTCTTTCGCCTAACTTATCCGCAGCTAGCCGATGTGGTGGCCAAGAGTAAGCGCTGGTTCTATCAGATCTTTCCAGGAGCCAAGTTCAATGAATCAGACTACGTGTGGAAGTGGCCTACTGGAGAGATGCTGTACTTTCGGTATGGAGCAAACGAGGACGACTACTGGAATTACCACGGACACGAGTATCCCTGGATAGGTTTTGAAGAATTAACAAATTGGCGAAATCTATCATTTTATGAAGCCATGCTTTCTACTTGCCGTTCATCCCATCCGGGCATGCCGCGCATGGTTCGCGCTACATGCAATCCATTTGGAGTTGGACATAGTGCAGTAAAGGAGCGCTTTCAGATTGGCACAACACCCGCAGGAAAAATTATTCGATTAGAGGGCGCACTACCAAGGGTCCGTATTCATTCAACGATTTATGAAAATACCCATTTACTCAATAACGACCCCAGCTACCTCAAAAGCTTGGAGTCACTAAGCGACCCAAACAGAAGAAGAGCATGGCTGGAAGGTGACTGGGATATTCATGTAGGTAGCTTCTTGGAAGGGGTATGGAAGCCCTCGAAACACGTTATAGAGCCATTTGATATACCGCCGACCTGGAAGATCTGGCGATCAATGGACTGGGGTTATGCCAGACCCTATGCCATTTACTGGTTTGCACTATCCAATGACGGAATCTATTACATATGGCGCGAACTCTATGGCCGAGGCGATAAAGACAATGTAGGTACACGCGAAGATGCAACCGTAGTCGCCGACAAAATTAAAAAGATTGAAATCCACGATCAACGCCTCGGTTATGAATACCGCATGAACTTAGCCGATCCATCCATCTTTTCAAAGATAGGAGCAGAGCGCTCCATTGGACAGATATTTCGCGATAAGGGCGTGAAATGGATTGAGGCCTACAACGCACCAAGAAGTAGAGTGAATGGCGCGCAAGAAATCATTCGCTTACTAGCGGAGGAACGATTAAAAATATTTAGTACCTGTAAACACTGGCTAAGAACCATTCCACAATTGCCACCCGACCTATCAAACCCAGAAGATGTAGACACTGACTCAGAAGACCACGCATGGGATGCAACCCGCTATGGCGTAATGCGTGCGCGCAAAGTAGATTAGCGCATCAAAAAATACACAATAGAAAAAGTACTGTATAAAAAAACACTGTGAATAAAAACAGTACTTACAAAAATTAAAACAATATTTTGATCGAGCTCAATGTGTGAGCTTGCACATTATTAATCTCAATTTTCCCAAGGAAGCTTAATGGGAAATAGATAACGTAACTATGCATATTTAATTGTTCAACTTTTCATCTATTTCTTTTATGGATTTTTTACTTACTAGTGTTTATACATACACGGATGAAAAAAGTGGAATACAAAGAAAATTTAAAAAAGTTAATTAAAGTAAAAAAGTATCTCGATGAATCGCTGTACAACGGCCACTCACTCGTCACATACGATTTACTGTTGCGCATCTTAGAGTCGAATCTGCAAGACAAGCCCACCACCATTAAGGAGGTGTGTACACAGTCGACGCAGAGCATGCTCAATACCCGCAAGCACCTGAACTACTTAATCAGTCATGGATGGGTTGAGCTTGAGAAAGATGCCTTTGATCGCCGGCAGCGATTACTAAAGCCGACAGACAAACGCAAAAAACTCATCAATGAGTTATGTAAAAACTTCTTCGATTAGATAAACAAAATTTGCATAGTTACTATGCATATTTTTGTTGGCTGAATTCCATTGCCAATCAATATCCATCAATAGATACTCCAATTTTAGTTATGGAGAAAAGAATGAAAAAAATTCAATTAGCAATGATTTCAGCAAGCATGATTGGCATGTCAGCAACAGCAGTAAATGCACAATCGCAATTTGAAGGCGCTTATGGCCAATTAGGTATTGGCTTTCAGAGCGTGGTGCCATCAATATCAAATACAAGCATAACTAGCCCTGGCGGTACCAGATACAACATGGGTACAAGTGTTGATACTTCTAATAGTTTTACTGGAACTGCAACATTAGGTTACAGTTTTTTAGTCACTCCTTCATTTCTCCTAGGAATTGGCGGTGAGTATTCTCCAATTGCTGGCCAGTCTGGAAATTATTCGTACACAAATTCACAACTAAATCCAGCGACAATTAGCGGATCATACAAACTAAAGAATAGCTATAACTTCTTTGTTTCCCCTGGAATTGTTATTGATAAATCAAGCGTTGCTTATGCAAAAGTTGGATATACAGGTGCGTCTATTGAGGCTGATGGCAGCAATACGAACTACACGGGATATTCCTTAGGTTTGGGATACAAAAAATTCATCTCTGGAAATATTTATGCCTTTGGTGAGGGTAATTACATGAGTTACGGCAATAAAACCGCAACTGGTTCTGGCCCATGGGGTGGTGGCGGTAGCTATTCGGCATCGAGCACCTCTAGCGCAAATGTTTATAACTTCTTAGTCGGCGTTGGTTACAAGTTCTAAGTGTATCTCGGGAGGGCTTGCCCTCCCTTTTTTTATCCCCCCCATACAGAGATACCCGTTATGAAAGCACCCCTTATTTGTTTTGCTGCAGTCGTTACTAGCTTGGCGTTAGTTGGTTGCTACCCCACCTCTTTAGCAGAGCAGCAGGCGGACATCAATGCCGCTAAAGGTGCTGGAGACAATCTTTCTATCGCTAAGGTCCAAAAAGAGATCAAGATTGGCATGAGCTCTGCCGATGTTGTCTTAGTCTTGGGATCACCCAATATGGTGACTACAGATGACAAGCGCCGTGAATCCTGGGTCTATGACAAAGTTTCGACCGAAGGAATGGCCAGCACCTCAAGTGGTGCCCGTTTCCTGTGGTTACCTGCCGATAACAAGGCTGCTGTAAGTCGTACGCAAAAGACGCTCACTATCGTCATCAAGTTTGATGAAAAAGGCATGGTTAGAGACTTTGCCTACAACACCTCGAAGTTTTAATAGATGATGAACGCTAAAAAAACCATTGCAAGTATTTGCGCGATTAGTATCTTCTCCGGTTGCGCCACTACGATTCCGCCAGAGGCGCTGCAAATGCAGCCGGATACCTTAGCTAATCGGCAGACCCAGTCGCGTAAGTACGACATTAAGACTGAAAAAGAGTTACTAAGCGCCTCGGCCGCTGTTTTACAAGACATGGGCTTTAATCTCGATGAGTCGCAAACCTCGCTTGGGGTGATTGTGGCCTCCAAGAGTAGGGATGCAAAAGATGGCGGCCAAATTGCTGGCGCCATCGTTATGGGATTTTTGTTTGGTGCAGCTGCAGTGAGTTACGACAAAAACCAAAAAATCCGAGCCTCCCTTGTTACCAAGCCTGCTGTAACCAATAATCCCATTAAGGTAGAGCTAAGCCCCAAGGATGGCAAGAGTATTAAGTTCGATCAGCAAGTAGAGGCTTATAGTGGCTTTATTGTGCGCGTCACCTTTCAGCGTCTAGTCTGGAATCAAAACAACGTATTGACCAAAATCGAAGGAATTAACGATCCTTCCATCTATACCGAGTTCTACGACAAATTATCTAAATCCGTTTTCTTGCAGGCACAAAATGTTGATTAAGCACCCTATGCGTTACCCCTTACTGGCGATTGCTGCGAGTACTCTGTTTCTGACGGGGTGCCAGACCATGCAAGAGCGGGTACTGGATTCCTCGGCAACAGGGCAAACTTCGGTTGAGCTACGCGCCATGCAGTCACGATCTTTTGATACTGCCGATAAACAAAAGACCATGCGTACCGTGATTGCAACCCTGCAAGACCTCGGCTTTGTAGTGGATAAGGCAGATTTGGATCTGGGGTCGATTTCTGCAACTAAACTGAGCGGCTATGCGCTCCGTATTACCGTCAATGTCCGCCCTGGGGCTTCAGGCAAGAACATGATTGTGCGCGCAAATGCCCAATTCAACGTAACGCCAGTAACCGACCCAAAGCCCTACCAAGATTTTTTCGTATCGTTGCAAAAGTCCATGTTCTTAACGGCTCATAACGTCGACTAAGCTAATGCTTTTGAAAACTTAAATCCCAGATATATCCAAAGCCCACACCCCTTCATTTTATAAATGAGGGGTGTCAACCAAAGACTCCCAAGCCCTTCAGCAAAAGTGGACCGCCCGCATAGCCCATGCGCGAGCGCACTGGGATAGTTTTCATAAGCGCGTTCGACACAATCGCAATACCGTAGCCGGATTTAATTGGAATGCCGATCCAACTGGAAAAGAATTCTATGGTTTAAGAGCCAACCTCATCCATGGCACGATCTCGGCTGTATTGCCTAATGTGTATGCCCGTAACCCAGAGATATCAACTAGCCCCACCCATACCGGCAAGGATCTCAAGCTCTTTTGCAAAACCTTAGATAAGGTCACTAATCGGGCCTTAGAAAAGGCGCAATTAAAGAATAGGGCTAAATCCACCGTAAGAGCAGCCTTAACCTGCAGTATTGGCATTTTGAAGGTGATGTATCAGCGCGATGTAAGCCAAGATGCGTACATTCAGAACCGAATCAACGATGCCCAAGAAAACCTATTAGCAATTGATGCATTAAAAGTCGACTTGCAAGATGCTACACAGCAAGAGCAGCATGCAAGCAAACGGGCAGAACTGGAGGCGCTGATTCAGTCGCTGCAGGAGGGGGCAGAGGTAGAAGCGGCCGAGGGCTTAGTGATTGACCGCGTACTGACAGAAAACCTCCTCATCGACCCCTCGGTATGTGAATTCTGGGACTACCTAGATGCCGACTGGATTTGCCAGATCATTCCGATGAAGCGAGCCCAGGCAGAAGCTTTGTATCAAAAGAACCTCAGCGCTGCCAAGATATACCAGCCAGGACAGAGCGAGGGAGCGCACCGAAGAGCCAAACGCCTTGCCTCAATGCAACTCAATGCTGGCTCAGCTCCCGTAAGCGATGACCAGCAAATAGCCGTCCTCGAAATTTGGGATAGAACAACCCAGCGCATTTATACGATGGTCGAGGGTTCGCCAGAGTGGCTGCGTGAGCCGTACACCCCAGCGAGAGCGGGCGGGCGCTGGTACCCCTTTTTCTTGCTGCCATATCAGGTAGTGGATGGCCAATTTGTCGGCCCAAGCCTAGTAGACCTGACAGAGCGGCTACAGGATGAGCACAACGAAGCACGGGATCGCTTTAATCAGCACCGTGATCTATGCATACCAGGTTGGGTGGCCTCCAGTGATATCAATGAAAAAACCATTAAGAAGCATTCGGATTCTCGGTTTGGAGAGATCACCATTGTGGATACCGAAGGCAAGCCCTTAAATCAGGTGATCATTCCAAGAGGGCACCCCAAGATTGATCCGATTGTGTATGACACCAGTGCCGTACGTTACGACTGGGAGCAGGTAACTGGCCTGCAAGATGCGGCAAGATCAACCGTCGTGCGGCCGAAGACAGCGACCGAGGCCAATATATTGCAACGCGCACTATCCGGGCGCGTATTTGAGTTTAAGGACCAGATAGAGGATTGGCTGCAAGAGATAGCCCAATACAGCGCGCAACTCTTATTACAAGAGCTAACTAAAGAGCAGGTTGAGCGCTGCATGGGAGCGCCGATCACCAAAACAACACTAGTCGATAACAAACCCGTCACAGTCATCGAAAAAACCTACGACTGGCCCACCCTTACAAAAGATCGCATTTTTGACATGGTTGATTTACGCATACGAGCAGGTACGACCGGCGCACCCGATGGAATAGAAGAGAAAGAAGGCTGGCTTGCGGTATTGCCGATGATTACAAATCTATCAATACTGATACAAAACTTGCAAGCCAAGGGAATGGACTACGAACATATCCGTAATCTCCTACAGGAGACCCTCTTGCGGTATGACGACCGAATCGATTCCAATCTATTTATTCCCAATATTGAAAAGCAAGCCGATGACTATAAGGACCTTGATATAGGAATTAATTTATTTACGGGCGCACAACAACGCCATACGCACAGCAGTAATTTATTTAAAGGGGAGAAGCAAAATGACTGAAGTAGTGGAAGGCTTTAAATCTGAAGTGACAACGGATGGTGGGTACTATCAACGCATTCAGGATCGCGAGACGTATAAAGAAAAAATGCGCTTAAAAAAGGAAGAAGAAAAGGCGCAGGCAGCAGAAAACACCATACGACTGCAGCAGGCCCGTGAAGAAAGCCGTAAACAAGCAGCGCTGCTAGCCGAAGCAAAACGCCTTGCACAAATAGCTGCTGAAAAGCCAGTGCCAGCACAAAAACCTACGCCAGTAGCCACACCAGCACCAGCGGCGGCATCACCAAAGGCCGCACCAGCCCCCAAAGCAAGCCCAAGTCCTTTACCGCCAGCACAAGCACCTGTAAGCCAAAAGATGCAAAAGCCAGAGCAAATCGAGGAAGAAGAGTGCAATGAAGAACCAGAAGTAGAGACGTTAAAGCCCATCAAAGGCGCCGTGCATGTACCAGCGGCACCACCTGCTTCATTTGGCAACACTCCCTTAAAAGAAGAAACTGGGCCCTCATTAAGTGCAGCCCACGATCTGAGCTCGCTTGTGCCCGCCCCAACAGAAGTGACCCTAGGACAGGCGCCGGAAGCGCCCGTAGTTGTGGAGAGTGGCAAACGACTAATTGAGCGATTATTGAGCGCAGGAACGGAAGGCTCTACCGCTCCAGCAGATGATGAGCCGGAAACAGAGATTAAATCGAGGCGCGGGGTAGAGCGCATTCAGAAAATCATGCAAGAAAAGCGCTCCCTCGAAAAGCAAGTGGAAGAAATGCAGGTCACCATCCTAAGCTTGCAAGACGTAGTGCGTAAATACGAAATCGAAAACAAGTTAGTAGAAAACGTGATGAATACCACCGAGGGTCAAAAAAGTAAGCCAGAGCTGATTTCGCAGGCGAGAATGAAGATGATGGAGTATTTGCAGTCACGCAATAATGAGATTGACCACGCAGCAAAAGTAGAGTGCTTTGATAGATACCTCGCGGACCCGTTTTATATGCAGATTTTCGTGCAGAACAACAAGCCAGAAGACTGGCAGTCTACGATTGAATTTATCTACAACGCCATTGAGATGACCAATATACCGATAAGACCAACACGGGAATCGTTCTTAAAGGGTGTGCAGCCTATTCGGGCGCGGACCGCAAGCCTAGGTACGCCACTGACTACGGCCGATAATCCCATCGAACGAATTACCCAACATTTGGGCAATATGGGCATTTAGAAAGACGACTTCAGGGCCTTTGGCCCTGGAGCTCTTTTGAAGCAGAGTCAAGACTACTCAAAATGGCATCAAAACTAGGGGTATCACCAAAAATCATGGCAGACATTTGATCGTAGTCTCGGCGAAGCGCTGGAATCATTTGATCGCTGGGGTAGATTGAAAAATGACCTTCTGCCGCTAAATTCTGTTGACAGTCTTTATCAAAAAAGAAGATGGAGGCATGCATGGCGCATTCTTTACCTAGTTCGATATTCTGAATTGCATTTTGACCAACTGAATTATTTAAAAGCATATGCAGATCGTAATAGTGGCGCGATACCCGATTGCCGTTATTTTTAAGGCTACCCCTTGTATCGAACCACGCACGTAAGCCATGGGCAATGACGGCCTTATCCCAAAAGGTACGCTCTGGCGCGATGCAGGTCACATTGGCCACACTCAAGTCACCACCAATAAATTCTTGGCCTATATAGGGCGTAATTGTCATAAGCTTGCTGGGATCTAGGGCGGATTTAGCGCCGGACTCAATCTTGATCTTCGATTCAATGTAATCGTCTTTACCAGAAGCCTCAAGCGAAGGGTATTCAACGAGCAAAGTCTGTTGATCGGGATCGCTGGAATCAACTACAACCCTTAAGGCAGGCGTAGCAATACCAGCCGTACTCAGCGCATTCTGAATTTGCATCGTAAGACGGTCTTTTAAGTCCCCCAGAATATAAGCAGAGCAAGACAGCTTGATCTCTTTTAAATAATCAGCCCGCTTATTTTTTCCCCAACTTTGCAGTTCTACTAAATCAACTGAGTGACCAATGTCGTCGCGGTAGACCGTGATATCAATATCCTCAGAGAAGCGATTAATTAAATCGTATGCTTTGGATAGGGAAGTGCCGCCCTTAAATAAAAGGCGTGGCTCATCAGCGGCCCTGCCATTAAAAAGCATATCCAATACAAAGCACACCCAAAAATCCTTTTCAACATTGCGCAGTGGCGTACCTAAACGAACGGCCGTTTCTAAAAAGAGATTACGCCGATCGCTTTCGCTGGCCATAAGAACTGCAAGGTAATTGATATTCATAAACGGTATTTTAATGAGCCAACTGAGTGTGGTTGGTTTGATTGGTAAGGTTCTGCAGTAAGGGATGCATCCACGCAGGCAGATGTGAAAAGTTCTTTTTCAAATCGTTCTGAATGAGCGCGCCAGCTTTAGGATCGTTAAACACTTTACTTAAAGCGCCCTTAATGTCAGAGACTGCTGCTAGGTCATTTTGTTTGATGCCGTCTTTGAGCCAGTGCAGCGCTTGTACTACCCGCATAGCAGGACGATCCGCCCAAATAAGTTTGCTGGGGGATGCGAGCTTGAACTGGATGGTTAGGTTACCGATCTGAATGGGCTTGATGCGTGCGTCGGTATGAACAATAACCTTGCCTGGTACGGCAGTGGTTAAGCCCAGATCATTTGCTGCCGTCATGCCATCAATTAGCATGCGCGCACTATCGCGCCGCGCAATAGCCCAAATGACGTGTTGGTAGTTCGGCTGATTTAGCTTGCCGGTGAGTGGATTGATTCTAGGGCGGTCGTATAGGCCGTGATCAATCCGCCGCAAGTCACCTTTATTGGTGAGGCGCTGCAGTGTTTTATCGACGGCGCTACGGCTACCGAGATCAAGAAAATCCTTTGCTGTCCAAACCTTATCGGCTTGACTGCGGCTAATGCGCCGCGCAATCAGTGCGGGTAGGGGGATTAGTGGCTTAATTAGTCTGTTCATAGTCCTTTAATTATATACAAATATCGGACAAATGCAAGAGCAGTTTACTAATAAAAACCCATATAAAACAGTGATTTAAAAGATTATTTAAGTGACATAAGGCATACATAAAATCAAGGTCACCCCGCAGGGGTGGCGCAGCTTACCTTGATGTGCGAAGGCTAAAAAGACACTATTTCGATGGTTAAGGCGACAAAGAGGAGCCTTAACCATGGAAGTAAGTAGTGACACACTTCATGCAGTTACTTACCCAACAATAAATCCCACAAATATCCAAACACCACACTAAGTCCCCCAATAATGTATGCAAGTAGGGAGGGCATGGTATTTCTGAGCTACTGCTTCATACCATCGCGTTAAAGCTAGGTTCGCGACTAGCAGCGTTGCAATGGATGGGTTCACGCGCCATCAATTGGTAATGAAGCTTACGAATTCACTTAACAGCTTTAATTATTGATAGGGGTGGCGTATGCCAATTTCAAATACAGACTTGCAAGAGTTAGCTAAGGTATCTTTAGACGAGTACTTGCGTAATCTGCCGGTGGACCAAATCGCAGTAGAGCGGCCGTTTCTAAAAAAGCTCATGGAGGGGCGCAAGAGCCTCTTGGGCGCCAAACAGAACGTAGTGGAAAACATCCGTAAAGAGCATGGCAGTAACTTTAGCTGGGCCTTTGGTGAAGAAACGGTCAAGTTCAATAAACGCAATACCACCGAGCAAGCGTCCTTTCCGTGGCGCCGAGCAGTTGATGGCCTCTACATTGACTACGATCGCCTCTTTAGTAATGGCATCAAAGTGCGAGAGGGCGGTGCACGTGGCTTTCAGCTTGAGCACAACGAGCGAGTGCAACTCATCAATCTCTTGGATGAGCAATTGGAAGTCCTCAGAGAAGGCTTTCTCAATAAGTTAGACCTTGAGCTGCACCGCGACGGCTCTCACGGCGCAGATGCCTTGGTCGGCCTAGACAGCCTAGTGAGCCTTGCGCCCGATAGCGGCACGGTAGGCGGTATTGACCGAGCCAAGGCAGTGTATTGGCGTAACTATGCCGTCAAAGAGATTGCCTCTACTGCAACAGGCCAATTGGTCGGCGAAATGGAAACCGCCTGGCGTCAATGCATTAAGCACGGCGGAAGTCCGGATTTCATCATTGCTGGGGGTAAGTTCATTGATACCTACCGTAAGCAAGTGACGGTGACCCATATTGCTGGCTCAGGCGAGACCAAGTACATCGATGCCGGGGTTGGGGCAGGCGTTAATACTGGCCTGGCCTTTAAAGGGGTGGAGATCATCTGGGACCCGCAGTTTGATGAATTAGACGCCATGGCCAATCGCACGGTGGAATGGAGTAAGCGCTGCTATTTTCTGAACACCCGTTTTATGAAGCTACGTGACGATGACTTAGACATCGTAGCCCCCATACGTCCGCACGATACCTTGGCAATGTATGCCATGGTCAATCTGCGCTGCGCCTTATCCGTATCCCGTGCCAATGCCCATGCGGTATTGGCGATTCAGTAAGGAGAGAAAACATGCAGACCAATCAATCCAATTTAAATAGCCATCAAGGCTTAAAGCAGGAGTTAATACACAGTGACTTTCAGATTAAAGAGGTGGAAGCCGTTGTGCGCAGGGATGCCTTCACCACCATTCATGTGCATGTGCCGCCGTACGAGACCAATATTTTGCGTAATTTGTTTGGCCGGGAGAATGTTACGGTGTTTGAGCGGACCAGCAAAACCACGATAACGCCTAGTCATGAGTACGATCGCCTGTGCGCCAAGTATGGCCATGAAGTGGTTGCTAAAGTATTTGGCGAGGATGACGGTGACCGCCTGATGGAGATCGTCGATGGCCTCATGGAAGAAAAGATGGAAGCAGCACCAACCATAGAGGTCGCAGAAATAGAGAAGGCAATAGAGCCGGATGCCAAAGGAGGCAAGAAACGCTAGGAGTAGGGAAGGCCACCGCCAGCGGGTTTTGTTTGGGTGCGGCTGCGGGTGTGGGGTGGACTGAGGGCGGGTGGGCGCGCTACATAGCGCCCCACTGCCACCATCTCACCTGGCGGCCGTGGGGCGGTGGACTTTCAAATACAAGCATCTAATAAAAAACCAACACCATGCTTCCAATCATCACCTCCCTAGTGCAAACCTTGGCTGTCAATGGCCTTGGCCTACTCGCAGGCGCAGTTCAAGCCAAAGGAAAGGAATTCATTGAGAGCAAGATTGGTGCGCGCATTCCGGACAATCCCAGTCAGGAAGATCTCATCAAGCTAAAACAACTAGAGATTGAACAAGAGCAGCTATTGCTGCAATACACCCTCAAGCAAAAAGAGCTTGAGATAGAGGAGTCAAAGCTTCTTGCAGAAATGCACAGAAACGCGCATGCCAATGCGACTCAGCGCTGGCAATCGGATATGGGGAGTGATTCCAGGCTATCGAAGAACATCCGGCCAGGAACGCTGGTTTACATTCTGACGGCTTATTTGCTATTTGCAATCCTCTCAGCCCTGGGAATTGATATCAATGAGGCCTACGTCAAACTATTAGGGGAGTGGGGTCAGCTCGTCATGCTGGCCTACTTTGGCGGCAGATCAGTTGAAAAGATCTTTGAGATGCGGATGGGCCAACGTCATAAACCCATCCTAGATACCGAATGAGTGGACTAGTAGCAGAGCAAGCAGCCTTCTTAGTCGATGTCAGCCGCCTTATTCAATTTGCAACAGCCGAGGGCTGGGTAATTACAGGCGGCGAGCTTTGGCGCAGCCCGGAGCAACAAGAAATCTACTACAAGAGCGGTAGATCAAAAACAATGAATAGCAATCACCTCAGGCGCTGCGCCATTGATCTGAACTTCTTTTGGAGGGGTAAATTAGTTTGGGATAAAGAGCTCATCCGAACAGTCGGCGAGTACTGGGAGAGCTTAAGCCCCAAAAACAGGTGGGGTGGGAATTACAAGGGTTTTGTGGACGTGCCGCATTTTGAGAGGATGTAATAGATGCAGTATATTTAAGCAATGACCTTATCAGCTCACAAAGCATCGCGAGATATGCTCGAATCCTTTGGCTATACGCCCAAGGTAATTTCTTTTTTAGGATTTTCAGAATTAAAAGGTGTCGGCTTTGATAGCTTGAGAAATATTGGCGGTACGCAAGATCTTATTGAGATGCTTAGTATTGAAGACAGCTCGGCATTTATCGCTAAATTAAATAGAGTTGGGGTAAAGGGCTTTCTATTTCCTGAGGTTATTAAAACTAGAGATGAGCTTAAGCAGACAATTTGGAACTTAGGATTAGAGCTCGCATTTAAGTTAGCAGATTTAAAGATATATTTCTTAGATGGGAAAGATATTGATCATCTAAATTGTATCAACGTGTTACCTTCAGAATTACGACCGAAATGGTTGTTTGCTAGAGGAAGAGTTAATCTTTTGGATGGCCCATCAATTGCTGTAGTAGGCACCAGAAAACCCAGTGAGGATGGACTATCAATTACCAAACATGTTGTAAGTTTGCTCGCTGAACTTAATCTACCTGTTGTAAGTGGCTTAGCCTATGGCATCGATACTGAAGCACATAAAGCAGCATTGGATGTTGGTCTCCCTACAATTTCAATTTTAGGCAGTGGAATTCTAGCCCCATATCCAGCTAGAAATAAAGGATTGGCTAATAAGATAATCGAAGATGGTGGCTTAATCATTTCTGAGTACCTTCCTAATGACGACCCAACTAAGGATAGTTTTATTTGGAGAAATCGTCTGCAGGCGTCAATTGCATCCGCAGTTGTGGCCACACAGTGGAAGAGTACATCCGGCACTGCACATACGGTTAGATTTGCTAAGCAATTTGGCCGCCCTAGCATTAGTGTCAGCTATGATTGCTCCATA
>CAMDKY010000051.1 GCA_945901245.1 Polynucleobacter meluiroseus
TTAGAGCCGCCCATAATGGCGATAATCACAATCCGGCCATCGTCCGCAAGGCAATCAATTTCGCGTTGCAAGTAGGTGCCAGTCACCATGTCCAGAATGACGTTCACCCCTTTGCCATCGGTGGCTTTCTTAATTTCTTCAACAAAGTCTTGGGTTTTATAGTTAATCGCCAAATCAGCACCGAGCCGGGTACAGGCTGCACATTTTTCGTCGGTGCCCGCAGTAACAAAAACCCGGTGGCCCAAGGCTTTTGCAATCAAGATTGCAGTGACGCCAATACCACTGGACCCACCCTGTACTAGTAATGTTTCACCTGCGGTGAGTTCGCCACGCATGAAGACGTTACTCCACACCGTAAAGAAGGTCTCCGGTAAGGCTGCGGCTTCTAAGTCAGTAAACCCAGTTGGGTAAGGCAGGCATTGCGCTACAGGCGCAAGGCAGAGTTCGGCATAGCCACCACCCTGCACCAGCGCGCAGACCTTATCGCCTATCTTGAGTCCAAACTGGTTATCTGCATGGGCTAGATCGCCACCCATGATTTCTCCAGCCACTTCTAGGCCGGGAATATCGGATGCGCCAGCGGGAACCGGGTAATGCCCTTTGCGTTGCAATACATCGGGGCGATTAATTCCAGCTGCCAGCACTTTAATCAAAATTTCGCCCGAACCTACGCTCGGTAGCACAGGATCTGGGCGAGTCGTAGGGATCAATACCTCAGGGGCACCAAACTCACGTATTTCAACAACGCGCATTGCAATAATTCCTATTTAGTAGGCGTGGTGAAGCTTGACTTAAGCAGGCTGGTCTTCGCTAGGCGCATCGGTTGAAGCACCGGCTAGGGGCGCAATCGTGCCGCCCTCTTCAGCCATGGCCGCTTTGAGTGAGAGGCGTAAACGGCCGCGCTCATCTGCTGCCAATAACTTCACGCGCACCACTTGACCTTCTTGCAAAAAGTCTTTTACTTCTTTCACGCGCTCATTGGCAATTTCAGAAATATGCAACAAGCCATCTTTGCCAGGAAGAATATTAATCAATGCGCCAAACTCAAGCAGTTTCACTACTGGGCCTTCGTAAATCTTGCCGACTTCGGCTTCAGCCGTAATGCCTTCGATGCGGGCCTTGGCTTCTGCCATGCCTTCGGCATTGGTTGAGGCAAGGGTGACCGTACCATCGTCTTTGATGTCAATGCTGCAACCGGTTTCTTTGGTCAAGGCTTGAATGGTTGCACCGCCCTTACCAATCACTTCACGAATCTTATCTGGATGGATCTTGAACGACACCATGCGCGGCGCATGCTCGGAGAGTTCGGTGCGTACTGTACCCATAGCAGACTGCATTTCGCTCAAGATGTGCAGGCGACCTTCTTTGGCTTGTGCCAATGCCACTTGCATGATTTCTTTGGTGATGCCTTGTACCTTAATATCCATCTGCAGCGCAGTAATACCATTGGCTGTTCCGGCCACCTTAAAGTCCATATCACCAAGGTGATCTTCGTCGCCCAAAATGTCGGTCAATACGGCAAAGCGATTGCCATCCAAAATCAGGCCCATCGCTACGCCAGCAACGTGTGCTTTTACAGGTACACCAGCATCCATCAACGCTAAGCAACCGCCGCAAACGGAGGCCATGGATGATGAGCCATTGGACTCCGTAATTTCAGAAACAACCCGAATGCTGTAAGCAAAATCTTCTGGGCTTGGCAGCACTGGAATCAAGGCACGCTTGGCTAAACGACCATGGCCGATTTCACGGCGCTTGGGTGTTCCAACACGACCGGTTTCGCCGGTGGCAAACGGAGGCATGTTGTAGTGGAACATGAAGCGATCGCGGTACTCGCCTTCCAGTGCATCAATGATTTGCTCATCACGGGCAGTACCCAAGGTAGCAATCACTAAAGCCTGTGTCTCGCCGCGGGTAAACAAGGCAGAGCCATGAGTACGTGGCAACACGCCATTGCGAATTTCAATCGGACGCACAGTGCGGGTATCGCGACCATCAATTCGTGGCTCGCCATTCAAAATTTGGCTACGCACAATCTTGGCTTCGATATCAAACAAAATATTACCAACGGCAACTTCATCGACTGCGCCATCGGCAGCGAGCTTTGCCATTACGTCTTTGGTAATGGCTTTCAGTTTGTCAGAGCGTGCCTGTTTTTGGCGCAGCTGATACGCTTCACGTAAAGGACCATCAGCCAATGCGGTTACCTTCGCAATCAAAGGCTCATCTTTTGCTGCAGCAGTCCAATCCCACTCTGGCTTACCAGCATCGCGCACCAAATCTTGTATCGCATTGATAGCAGTTTGCATTTGCTCATGGCCATACACTACGGCGCCCAGCATGATGTCTTCTGGTAATTGTTGCGCTTCCGATTCCACCATCAATACAGCGGCTTGGGTACCGGCAACAATTAAATCCAGCTGGCTGGTTAACTGCTCAGTACGGGTTGGGTTCAGCAGGTACTGGCCATCACGGTAACCCACGCGAGCGGCGCCAACTGGGCCGTTAAAGGGGATGCCGGATACGGCTAAAGCAGCCGAAGCAGCGATTAATGCAGGAATATCCGCAGGCACATCGGGATTAATCGACAGTACATGAATCACTACTTGCACTTCGTTCAGAAAGCCTTCTGGAAACAAGGGGCGCAAAGGGCGATCAATCAAGCGGGAGGTTAAGGTCTCGCCCTCAGATGGACGGCCTTCGCGGCGAAAGAATCCACCTGGGATCTTGCCGGCAGCATAGGTCTTCTCAATGTAATCCACGGTTAATGGGAAGAAGTTTTGCCCTGCTTTGGCGGAGCGCGCTGCCACTACGGTACCCATGACAACGGTGTCATCGACGTTCACTATTACGGCACCGCCGGACTGACGGGCGATTTCGCCGGTTTCCATCGTTACCTGGTGATTGCCCCATTGAAAACTTTTTACTACTTTTTTAAACATGGTCATGTTGATCTTTTCCAATTAAGTTCACACCCCATTCACATGAATGTCAGGTGCGTGCTACTTGCGTCGCAGATAAATCAGCGCTACGACACCACTGGAGCGATTACAGATTACAAGGGATGCCATTCCAGGGAGGCACTGAACACGCTGCTCAGAAACTCATTGGAATGACACGATCCCCTAAACGGGTAATCTAAAAACGCTCAAAAAATATGCCACCGCCCTAAGACTGAATCAGTAATGAGTCATTCTCAAGACACGATGGCATCGCGATACAGATACGATTTACTTACGGAGACCTAATTTCTCGATCAACGTGCGATAGCGTGCCAAATCCTTGCCTTTAAGGTAATCCAAAAGGCGGCGGCGGCGTGAAACCATCTTCAACAAGCCACGACGGCTGTGATGGTCTTTGGCGTTGGCCTTGAAATGGGGGGTTAATTCATTGATGCGGGCGGTAAGCAATGCAACCTGTACTTCTGGACTACCCGTGTCGTTTGCGCTACGCGCGTTGTCTTTGACGATTTCCGCCGTTTTAATATCAGCAACTGCCATTTTCTACTCCTAACTTGCGAACACCAGAGCTTTCACCCTAAATAGTGTCGTGCGATTATTAAACATAAAAACAAAAAAGCTTTATAAATCAAAGCCCTCGAATTGTAGCAGAGATTCGAGGGTGAAAGTGGCCGTAATCATTTCCCCGAGATCAGCCACACTAAAATAAATCCAATAAAAACAATGACTTAATTATGTTTTAGGGCGGGTGTCCCTGCTCAGGGCGCCATTTGGGCATTTAACTTCACTTGCCGTGGATCATGTAACTTATTCAGGGCCGATAAATAGGCCTTAGCCGAAGCAGCGATGATGTCGGGGTCAGTACCAACGCCGTTCACAATCCGCCCGCCTTTGGCAAGGCGAACAGTGACCTCGCCTTGGGACTGGGTGCCGGAGGTAATGGCATTGACGGAGTACAGGAGCTGCTCTGCCCCGCTCTTGGCCATCGCTTCGATTGCATTGAGGCTCGCATCGACAGGCCCATTGCCTTCTGCCTTGGAGGTGATCTTCTCGCCACCCATGTGAAAGACTACCTGGGAGCTTGGGCGTTTGCCAGTCTCCGAGTGCTGACTCAAGGAAACAAAGCGATAAAACTCGCTTTCTTCAGCCGAGGCAGAGCCGCTCGTAATCGAAATAATGTCCTCATCGAAGATCTCTGACTTTTGATCAGCCAAGGCCTTAAAGCGCGAGAAAGCATCGTTAAGCTCTTCTTCGGTCTCAACCATGATGCCCAGTTCCTGCAAGCGCTGCTTAAATGCATTGCGACCCGATAACTTACCGAGAACGATCTTATTTGCAGACCAGCCCACATCTTCGGCGCGCATGATTTCATAGGTATCGCGGGCTTTTAATACGCCGTCTTGATGAATGCCGGATGCGTGCGCAAAGGCATTGGCACCCACCACGGCTTTATTGGGCTGCACCACAAAACCGGTGATTTGGGAAACCAACTTCGATGCCGGAACGATTTGCGTCGCATCAATGCCCACGCTCAAATCAAAATAATCCTTACGGGTACGCAGCGCCATCACAATTTCTTCGAGGGCCGTATTACCGGCACGCTCGCCCAGGCCATTGATGGTGCACTCCACTTGCCGTGCCCCACCGATCTTGACGCCTGCCAAGGAGTTGGCCACGCCCATGCCTAAGTCGTTGTGGCAATGCACTGACCAAATGGCTTTATCGGAATTAGGGATGCGGGTTCGCAAGGTATGGATGAACTCGCCATACAGCTCAGGAACGGCATAGCCAACGGTATCGGGCACGTTAATCGTGCTTGCACCTTCCGTAATCACCGCCTCAAGTACACGGCATAAAAAATCCACTTCCGAGCGGTAGCCATCCTCTGGCGAAAACTCGATGTCAGCCGCCAAGTTACGGGCAAAACGAATGGATTTTTTAGCTTGCTCAAAAACTTGATCCGGCGTCATGCGCAACTTCTTTTCCATATGCAATGCGCTCGTTGCCAAAAAGACATGGATGCGTTTTGCATTGGCTGCCTTAAGGGCATCGGATGCGCGAGTAATGTCGTTTTCGTTTGCACGCGCCAAGGAACATACGATCGAATCCTTGACTGCTGCCGCTACCGCTGCAATAGCCGCAAAGTCTCCATCGGAGCTCGCTGCAAAGCCAGCCTCAATCACATCGACCTTCAGTCGCTCGAGTTGCCTAGCAATGCGAACCTTTTCATCTTTGGTCATGGATGCGCCTGGCGATTGTTCGCCATCCCGCAAGGTGGTATCAAAAATTATTAATTTATCGGTCATCACTGCTCTCCAATCCACTGCAATTAAGTATTAAATAAGGTAAGTGCGGATATCTCTACGTCAAAAACAAAAACCCCAGCAATTTGCTGGGGCTGGTAAGTCTGCTGGGTGATTTACTGCAATTGCATCACCTAAGCGCTCCCCGCCCCGAGCCGAAGGCCCAGCGCTAGAAGAAGGTGCTTAATTTCGAACGATATGATCATTTCCATAAAACAAATATACCTTAAATAAGCACTTATGTCAGTTTACGGCCTGTAAAACGCTCCCAGGCCCAGATCACATAGCCTGAGATAGCATAAATCACGAAAATACCAAAGAGCGTCAAAGGTGGGTTTGATGAAATCAAAACAAAAGTCAAAATCATTAGAACCATCACACCAAAAGAAACGCGGTAGCGTATATCCAAGGCCTTGCCGCTATAAAAGCGTGCATTGGAGACCATGGTTAGGCCCGCGTAAATGGTAATCAGGAAGGTAACCCACGGAATTGCACTGTCCCGCACTGGAATCTTATTATCGTCTGCAAGCCATATAAAACCAGCAATTAAGGCTCCGGCGGCTGGGCTAGGCAAGCCTTGGAAAAACTTCTTATCGACCACGCCAACATTGGCATTGAAACGAGCCAAGCGTAAGGCAGCACCTGCACAGTAAGTAAATGCAGCCAACCAGCCCCATTTACCAAAATCCTTGAGTACCCACTCGTATGCAACCAGTGCTGGAGCAACGCCGAACGACACCATATCCGCAAGCGAATCGTATTGCTCACCAAACGCACTTTGGGTATTGGTCATGCGTGCAATGCGGCCATCCATACCATCCAATACCAAAGATGCAAAGATAGCGATGGCAGCAGTTTCAAACTGGTGGTTCATCGCCTGCACAATCGCAAAAAAACCGCAGAACAAGGCCGCGGTTGTAAATGCATTGGGCAGCAGATAAATACCCTTGCTGCGAGCGCGGGGCTTTTCTATTTCAATCTCATCCACTTCAAACTTAGCAGAATCAAATAATTCCTCGTTTGAGTCCGCACTTTGGAGATTGCGAGTTCGCGACATCCGTGTGCGATCAAGGCGATTACGGCGACGAAATGGGCTCAATGCGTTTCCTATTTACTAAAGTAAATCGGGTGAATCAATCAAGGCCAGGTAAGCGAGCTAGGGCGGTACGGGTTGCAGACACCTTCTCACCCACACTGACTAAGGGCTCAGCGCTTAACGGCAAATATACATCGACCCGCGACCCAAAGCGGATAAAGCCATAACGGGACCCGCGTTTGACGTGCTCGCCCACATGGATGTAGCACAAAATGCGCCGCGCAATTAAGCCTGCTACCTGAACCAAGGTAACCGTTTGGCCATTGGCATCAATAATGACGGCATTGCGCTCATTCTCCGTCGAGGCCTTGTCCAGCGCGGCATTGACAAACTGCCCCGGGAAATACTGCACCTCTTTGACAAGGCCGTTGACCGAGCAGCGATTGGAATGCACATTAAATACGTTCATGAATACGCTAATCTTGATTGCTTCCCGATTAGCATACGGATCTTGGGTCTTTTCAACCACGACAATCCGGCCATCTGCTGGGGATAGAACCAAATCACGACCCAGCGGCGCAATGCGCTGGGGGTCGCGGAAAAACTGCAAAACAAAAAAGAAAATAATCCACAGGGGCAAAGCCCATGCAAAACCAGCGTACTGCTGGACTAGCACGGTTGCCACCCCAACGGCTGCCAAATAGGGCCAGCCTTCTTTCGCAATAATGGGGTGGGGATACATCATGGGTGCTTTGCGCCTTAAGGGTGATTGTTTAGTTCTTTGACTGATCGACTAATTTGTTCTTCGCAATCCAAGGCATCATCGCGCGCAGTTTCTCGCCGACGATTTCAATTTGGTGCTCGGAATTCAGGCGACGACGGGAGATTAAGGTGGGCGCGCCAGCCTTGTTCTCAAGGATGAAGCTCTTGGCGTATTCACCAGTCTGAATGTCTTTGAGGCACTGACGCATGGCGTTCTTGGTATCTTCCGTCACAATGCGTGGACCAGTAACGTACTCACCGTACTCCGCATTGTTCGAGATCGAGTAATTCATGTTGGCAATACCACCCTCGTAGATCAGATCCACAATCAACTTGAGCTCATGCAAGCACTCAAAGTAAGCCATCTCTGGAGCGTAACCGGCCTCAACCAAGGTCTCGTAACCAGCCTTGATGAGTTCGACAGTGCCGCCGCAGAGAACAGCCTGCTCACCGAATAAATCGGTTTCGGTTTCTTCACGGAAATTAGTTTCGATGATGCCGGCACGACCACCGCCATTGGCGGTTGCATAAGACAAAGCGAGATCGCGAGCCGAACCCGATTTGTCTTGGTAAACCGCGATCAAATGGGGAACACCGCCGCCTTGGCTATACGTACCACGCACAGTGTGGCCTGGCGCCTTCGGCGCAATCATGATCACGTCCAAATCAGCGCGGGGCTGAACTTGACCGTAATGCACATTAAAGCCATGGGCAAATGCTAAAGCCGCGCCCTGCTTGATATTGGCGTGCACTTCATTCTTATAAACATCTGCAATTTGCTCATCCGGCAACAGCATCATGACAACATCGGCGTCCTTGACTGCCTCTGCCACTTCTTTCACGGTCAAGCCAGCATTGGCTGCTTTTTTCCATGATGCGCCATCTTTGCGCAAACCAACCGTTACCTTGACGCCTGAATCGTTTAAGTTCAATGCATGCGCGTGACCCTGTGAACCATAACCAATGATGGTGACTTTTTTGCCTTTAACCAGGGATAAATCCGCGTCTTTATCGTAAAAAACTTTCATGCTATTTCCTTATCTTTGAATCGTAGTAAGTGGGTTAAACAAATGGGGTTATGCGTACTTTCCGAGTGAAGCAAACTAGACCTTCAAAATCCGTTCTCCGCGGCCGATGCCCGAGCCGCCAGAACGGACGGTTTCTAAAATGGAAGCGCGGTCAATCGAATCAATAAAAGCGTCCAGCTTCGAGCCATCACCGGTAAGCTCAATCGTGTAGCTCTTATCGGTGACATCAATAATGCGGCCACGGAAGATATCGGTGGTGCGCTTAAGCTCCTCACGCTCTTTACCAACGGCACGGACTTTGATCAACATCAGTTCGCGCTCAATGTGCGAGCCTTCGGTTAAATCAAACACTTTCACGACTTCAACCAAGCGATTAAGGTGCTTCGTGATTTGCTCAATCACATCTTCAGAACCAATCGTCACAATCGTCATGCGCGACAAAGATGGATCTTCCGTCGGCGCAACGCTGAGGGTCTCGATGTTGTAGCCCCGAGCAGAAAACAAACCCACTACCCGCGATAAGGCGCCGGGCTCATTTTCCAGTAATACCGAAATAATGTGACGCATTACAGATCCTCACTACCTAAGAGCATTTCAGTAATGCCCTTACCTGCTTGGACCATCGGCCACACGTTTTCTTCTGGATCGGTTTGGAAGTCCATGAACACTGTACGATCTTTTAAGCGAATAGCCTCTCTCAGTGCAGGCTCAACGTCTGCCTTAGTTTCAATCAGCATACCCACGTGACCAAAGGCTTCGGCCAACTTGACAAAATCAGGCAAAGAGTCCATGTACGAACTGGAATAGCGGCGGTTATAGGTCAGTTCTTGCCACTGGCGCACCATACCGAGATAACGGTTATTGAGCGACACAATTTTGACGGGCGTGTTGTATTGCTTACAGGTTGATAGTTCTTGAATACACATCTGGATCGAGCCTTCGCCCGTGATCGTGAATACATCCTGATCTGGGAAAGCTTTCTTGATGCCCATGGCGTATGGCAGTCCAACGCCCATGGTGCCAAGACCGCCTGAATTAATCCAGCGACGAGGCTTATCGAACTTGTAAAACTGCGCTGCCCACATTTGATGCTGACCTACGTCAGAGCAAATAAAGGCATCACCGCCCGTGAGTTCCCATAACTTTTCAACTACGTATTGAGGTTTAACGATCTGCGAATCCCGATCGTATTTCAGGCAGTCTTTCTTGCGCCACTCATTAATTTGCGCCCACCACTTGGCGAGGTGCGCATCGTTTTTGAGGGGGCCAGCTGCTTTAATTTGGGTGGTCATCTCTACTAGAACTTCTTTGAGATTGCCAACAATTGGCACATCGACCTTGACGCGCTTAGCAATAACGGACGGATCAATATCAATGTGAATAATCTTGCGGGGATGGCTTGCGAAGTGCTGCGTATTGCCGATCACACGATCATCAAAACGCGCGCCAATCGCGATCAATACGTCTGAATGCTGCATGGCCATATTGGCTTCATAGGTGCCATGCATGCCCAGCATGCCCACAAACTGGGGGCTGGTACCCGGGAAGCCGCCAAGGCCCATCAAGGTGTTCGTGACTGGATAGCCCAGCGCATCGGCAAAGGCTTTGAGCTCAGGCGCCGCGTCCGACAGAATGACGCCGCCACCGGTGTAAATGAAGGGACGCTCCGCTTCCAGCAATAACGAAACCGCTTTACGAATCTGGCCGCTGTGACCCCGCAAAACCGGGTTGTAGGAGCGCATGGTCAGCTCTTCGGGGTATATAAACGGACCCTTCATTGCGGAGATGTCTTTCGGAATATCCACCAGCACGGGGCCCGGTCTTCCGGTTTGAGCAATGTGAAAGGCCTTCTTTAGCGTTAGCGCTAAATCATTAATGTCTTTCACCAAAAAATTGTGTTTAACGATGGGTCGCGTAATGCCAACCGTATCGGCCTCTTGGAAGGCATCTTCACCAATGGCATAGGTAGGAACGTTACCCGTAATGATGACCATTGGAATGGAATCGGTGTAGGCAGTCGCAATGCCAGTCACAGCATTGGTCACGCCCGGGCCAGAGGTCACTAAAGCAACTCCGACCTTACCGGTGGCACGGGCATAGCCATCGGCAGCGTGCACAGCTGCTTGCTCATGGCGTACCAGAATGTGTTCAAACTTGTCTTGCTTGTAGATTTCATCGTAGAAGAAGAGAACGGCTCCACCGGGGTAGCCCCAAACAAACTCGACGCCTTCGGCATGCAAGGCATGGACGAGCATCTCGGCACCAATCATTTCAGGTGCGGGTTTAGTAGGGATTGGGGTGGAATCGGCCTTGGAGGCTAAAAATTCGGCGCTGCTGGTATTCATGATTAAGGTCCTTTGCAATTTTCGGCAAAAAATTGTTTAGTCTGTTCTGTCCCGTGCTTATGGCCCGAGTTCGAACGGCGCTTGAACTGAATAAAAAACCACTTCTTGGATGGTTCTCTATTCGGTGAACCTTCAATTGTAAAGCAATACCCTAAAATGAAGTCATTCTTCCTACACAAGGCATCCCACTTTCTGCATGGCATCTGCCCTTGAACTTGCTGATTTTCTCAGTAGCGTTGAAAAACGCGCTTTTAAGCAGGCCGTCTATGCGGTTCGGGATGAGGACGCCGCGCTCGACATTGTTCAGGACGCCATGATTAAACTGGCGGAAAAATACGGGGACAGGCCTTACTCCGAGTTGCCTTTGATTTTTACCCGCATTCTGCAAAATCGCATCCACGACTGGTTTCGGCGCCAAAAAGTCCGCAACGCCTGGGTTACTTTGTTCTCCAATATGGGCAAAAAGTCGGATGAATCGGATGATTACGACCCTTTAGAGCAGCTCCAAGCAGCCGATGACAGCCAAATTCACCAAGATGGTGCCAAAAAACTAGAGCAAAGCCAGCTTTTGCGTAGCCTAGAGGCTGAAATAGCAAAATTACCAGCACGTCAACGAGAAGCCTTCCTGATGCGTTATTGGGATGAGCTGAGTATTGCCGAAACAGCCCACATCATGGGCTGCAGCGAAGGAAGTGTAAAAACCCATTGCTCCAGAGCAAGCCAAACTTTAGCTAATGCATTGAAAATAAAAGGAATTACCTTATGAATCGCGCCCAAGACCCCCAATTTGAAGTCGATCGGATTGGCAGCGCAGTACGTGAATGCCTCGATGGCGCCACGACCCAGCTGCCAAGTCGCATAACTGAACGCCTCTACCTAGCGCGCCTGAATGCATTGGCGGCACGTAAACCTGCATTGCTTCCCATCGCAGACCGGGTATTGAGCCCCCAACTGGCTTTCAATCAAGCCGGCAACCGCAGCGATGCCTCGTCCAATTGGAACCGACTCAGCTGGATGGCCCCATTTATTGTTTTGGCGCTCGGTCTACTGGCCATTGCTGAATGGCAGCAAGATGCCCGCATCAATGACATTGCGGCAGTCGATATAGCCCTACTTTCCGATGACGTTCCGCCTGATGCCTATATGGACAGTGGTTTTCTGGCATTCTTGAAACTCAGCAGCATTGCCAAGCAGGAACTCGAAGCCCTGCCTGCCGATAAAGCCGATGCTGCAGTTGACCCAAGCTAACTGAGGCCCTTCACCGCACGCTATGTTCTTTGAGTTTTTCCTGCGCAAACACGTAAATCGCCGACCCCTTCGCTTAACGCCAGGTAAGGCTGGGTTTGTGCTTGGGCTAACTTTTACCTTGTTAGCCATCGGTACGCCTAATACGGCGGTGGCGCAAAGCAAAACCCCAGCCCCAGCTACCATCCCAAAACACAGTGGGAACTGGGATGATTTAAGTGTGGTGCAGCAAAAAATCTTAGCGCCCCTCGAGGAGGATTGGAGCTACCTATCCAAGGAGCGCCGGCAAAAATGGATACAGGTGGCTAATCTCTATCCCAAAATGAAACGAGTGGATCAGGAACGCTTGCAGTCCCGCATGAACGAGTGGGCCAAGCTCTCCCAAAAGGATCGTCGCATTGCTCGGGACAACTACCTCAGTAGCTTGCGCTTCCCGGCGGAAGAAAAAGCGTCGGCATGGCAGGCCTACCAACAGCTCAGCCCAGAAGACAAGAAGAAATTAGCTGCCAAAGAAGATAGCAAGAAAAAACCCACTGCTGCGAGCTCACCTACTTTACAAAATCGACCTGCCCCAGTTCCTGCCGTAACGCCCGCAGCAACGCCGGCAACCGCTCCTAAAAAGGATGATGGCGCGTGAGTCAGGCGCTACCGGACAACGCGAGTAGCTCAGTCGACACCCCATTGACAGCATTGCCATCACCTGGCTTTTGGAAGCGGGTCTTTTGCATTCTGTACGAGCAACTCATTTTGCTCGGCGTCATTGCACTCTTGTTTTTGTTGCCCAACTTAGTCTTAGGTATTGTCTTCACTGTTTCCCTGCCCAGCTGGTTGACCTTCTTTTATTTATATGCAGTACTGGCACTGTATTTTGTTTGGTACTGGACGCACACCGGACAAACGCTAGCGATGCAAACCTGGCGGGTCAAACTGGTTACCGTTTCTGGTGCGCGCCTGACACGCAGGCAAGCCCTGTGGCGTTACGTATATGGATCACTATGGCTAGTCCCTTGCATTCTGATTCAGGCTGGTGCTGAACTGCAAAAGTGGGGAATCATTAGCCTGCTGTTTGCGGTATCGCTGTTTCTGTGGCCACTGAGTATTTACTTAGACCCGCGTCACAGGCAAACCATTCCGGATCGATTGGGCAAAACCAAATTGATTCAGTTGCCTAAATTGGAAAAGCGCAAGTAAAACAATACGTACTACTGTATCGCTTTACGAACTAAGCCTCTCGCAAGCAATCAATCGCTGTTGCCCGCTGGATCTTGCGTTGAAATTGATACCCAGCAATCGCGCATGCAATCAGTCCAAACGTGATCCCCAAAGCAATCGATGACGCAAACGAATTAAATTCAATTTCCAAAATAAAGTGCCCTAGGGCCCATGCTGCCATGGCGGCAGCAAAACCACCCAAGAGCCCAGATAGGCCGCCTACGATGGCCAGTTCAATGCTAGCGATGGCGGCTAGCGTTGGCCTTGATGCGCCCACCGCTTTGAGGAGTGCAGCATCCCGAAAGCGCTCATCTTGGGTCGCTGAAATAGCTGCAAATAAGACAAGTACTGCTGCAGCAATGGTGAAGGTAAAGAGCAAGCCCAAAGCAGCGCCCAAGCGATTCAATACATCCTGAATTTGTTGTAAAGAATTGGCGACATCCACTACCGTAACATTGGGGTAAGCTTGGGTTATGCGGTAGTCCAATACGTCCACTGTGGGCGGCTGGTAGTAAGCAGTAATCCACGACTGCGGAAGATCCTTCAGTAGCGCCGGCGGCATGATCACAAAAAAATTCACCCGCATCGAGTCCCACTCCAAGGAGCGCAAGGACGTAATGGCAGCACTGACGGTCTCACCGGCAATGTCAAAGGTCAAGCGATCCCCTAGTTTTAGCCCTAGGGTTTTTGCAATGCCGGTCTCAATCGAGATTTGAGGCTCGTCCTGCTTAAACCAGCTGCCAGCAATTACTTGATTGCCTCCAGGCAAATCCATGGTGTACGAGAGATTAAATTCTCGATCGACAAGGCGGCGGGCATTGTCTTTACTATAATCGTCCAGCGTTACCGTTCGATTGTTAATCTCAACTAAACGCCCACGCACCATCGGGTATAAATCTGGCTTGCCAAGACCGGCCATCGCAAGATCGCGTGTTAAGGCATCGCGCTGGTCGTTCTGAATGTTAATCACAAAGCGATTGGGTGCGTCGACTGGTACATTGCCTTGCCAGGTTTTAAGTAAGTCTTGCCGCAAGAGCAAGATGATGAGAAGAGCCATCAAAGCAATTGCTAAGGCCGTGATTTGCATCACAGCAAAAGCAGGGCTACGCGCTTGCGCCCGCAAAGCAAAGCGCCCTGCAAAACCAAGACGGCTAAGCACCCCATTGACAGAAGAGCGTGCCAATAGCTTGAGCGCGACCCAAGACAGCAAGGCAAATACGGCAATTGCACCACCAAAACTAAGACCAACCCAGCTGGCTAATTTCCAATCGCGTGCTGCCCATAGAAGTAATACTGCAAAACTCATAAAACCCAGTAAGGCAACCCAGCGGGCCGCAACTGGAACACCGCTTAACTCGCGGCGCACCAGGCGTACGGGTGAGATCTGCACCAAAGTGAGCAGTGGTGGTCCGGCAAAGCCGAACAATAAAAACCATGACAAGAGCGCACTCCACACCACGGGCCAAATCGATGGTGGTGGCAAGTCAGCTAAAACAAGATTGCCC
>CAMDKY010000052.1 GCA_945901245.1 Polynucleobacter meluiroseus
ACCTAGAGACGACTGGGCCTGAGATTTGGCGCGATACGCATGGTCATATTACGCACTTTGTTTCGTCGATGGGCACTACGGGCACCATCACTGGAGTCTCTACCTATTTAAAGTCGATGAATCCAGAAATACAGATTATTGGCGCGCAGCCGTCGGATGGATCGCAAATCCCCGGAATTCGGAAGTGGGCTCCTGAGTATCTGCCTAAAATTTATCAAGCAGATCGAGTGGATCGGATCGAGTATGTTAGCCAGAGCGAGGCCGAGGAAATGGCCCGTCGTATGGCGGCAGAAGAGGGTATTTTTTGTGGTATTTCAGCAGCAGGAGCCCTCGTCATTGCCTTGCGCATTGCGCAGGAAGCAGAGAATGCCACGATTGTGTTTATTGTTTGTGACCGCGGTGATCGTTATCTATCGACGGGTGTTTTTCCCGCTTAATTAACGTTAGCCTTTTTTGGTTTCTGCACATTTTTAACCGGTGGTTTTTTGGGTTTCGCAGCCTTATTCGAGCTGCGTTTTACATTCCGGTTTGGCGAGAGTTCTCCAATAGCACTCGCATTTTTGTATCCCAGAGCCTGCGCAAACTCAGCCACACTTTGCGCATAAAAATAGCTGCGGTTGTATTGAACGATGCTGACAAAGTTTTCAAGGCCAACAACATAGCGCACTTCATCATTGCCTTGCGCGTTGATCAATGGCAAATCGATAATGAGGGCCTTACTTTGGGGCGCTACCCCACCCGCTTGTAGATCGCCATAGCGACTATCCAAGATACCTAAATCAATGAATTCCTGTACGGTGTGTTTAGCATCCGGCAGGCCATCGGCTAAGCGCCGAATAGCAGCCTGGTTCTGTTCTGTTTCTGTGATTGGAAAGTAAATGGGCATATCAGGCTGCCAGCCATGTAGGCGTAAAAAGTGCGCTACGCTCGCAATTGCATCGGGGCGGCTTTGCCGTAAATCTATTATTCCGTCGCCATCCCCGTCTTTTGCAAAATGACGAATACTCCCTGGCATAAACTGCGGCAGGCCAATTGCGCCTGCATAGGAGCTGGTTTGGTTGAGGCAGCGGTCAAATTGATTACTTTTAAATGCGGGATTCTGTGAGGGCGCTGGAAGACTTCCACCCGCTTCGGTCCAGCACAGCAAGATGAGTTGCTTAAGTTGATCCAGAAAAAGGGCTTCACGGTTAATGCGATTGGGGGTATCTGGGTAATTGAATGCCAAAGTGGAGAGAACATCTTTCACCTTAAAACTACCCATGTTCCGTCCATAAATGGTCTCCACACCAATGATGGAGGCGATGACTGTTCCAGGGACGCCAGTTTCGCGCTCAACTTGATCTAAATATTGACGATTTTGTTCAATAAAGGCCGTCCCTGCTTTGATTCGCACCGACTCAATAAAGCGCCCGCGGTAGGCAGTCCAATTCTTCTTGAATCCAGGCGGGCCGGGCATCACTAATTTGCGTACCTGAGGCAGGTTTTTGCTATCTGCAAACCCTGCTTCCAGTGTGGCAAGGGGAATCCCCTCGGTTTTACTGATTTGTGCCAAAAGGGAGCCAAGGCTTCGGCTGGATTCAGGCGCCGCTGACTCGCTGTCGATTTGGTTTACGATAGGAGCTGAAGGATCATTTTTATTAACTTGTGGCAATTGCGGGTTGGGTTGATTGGAGGCGCAAGCCGATAGTAGGGATATCCACATGCTTGCGACTACAAGACGAGCTCCCTTAACGGGCAACTTGAAATCCAGATGGGTAAAAGTAAAAAAAAAGTTCACCAAGGGATTTTATAGATAAATCCGATGGGGTTGACGATATAAAGAGACTGAAAGAATGACAACAGCGTATATAAGCCATAGTGATTTTTTAAGGCACGAGATGGGCAGCCATCACCCCGAGTGCCCGGAGCGCATTCAGGCGATTGAAGATCAATTGATTTTAAGTCGGGTGGATGACTTTTTAAAACGCATTGATCCGCCGCTTGCCACCACAGAGCAAGTTGAGCTTGTGCATAGTGCTGATCATGTAGAGTACGTCACCAATCATGCGCCTACGTCCGGCTACTTCATGCTCGACGGGGACACCATCATGAATTCCGCTACGCTGACGGTCTCTTTGCGAGCAGCAGGCGCTGCAATTGCTGGGGTTGATGCCGTCATGAAGGGTGAAGTTGAAAATGCCTTCTGCGCTATACGGCCCCCTGGCCACCATGCTGAGCCAACCCGATCAATGGGTTTTTGCGTCTTTAATAACATTGCGATTGCAGCCCGTTATGCGATCAGCGAGTACGGGATTGAGCGCGTTGCGATTATTGATTTTGATGTACACCATGGCAATGGCACTGAAGCGGCGTTTTATGATGACTCTAAAATTTTGATGTGCAGTTTCTTTCAACACCCCTTTTACCCCTATAGCGGCTTAGAGCATTCGGACAATATGGTGAATATGCCGATGCCTGCTTCTACCAAGGGTGATGTAGTGCGCAAAATGATTACGGAAACTTGGCTACCACGCTTAAGGGAATTTAAGCCCGAATTAATCTTGATCTCTGCAGGCTTTGATGCCCATCGCGAAGATGACTTAGGCCAAATGGGCTTAGTAGAGGATGATTACGTTTGGATCACTCAGCGCCTTAAAGAGGTCGCCAAGGAATCAGCCAATGGTCGGATCGTGAGCTGCTTAGAGGGCGGTTACAACCTCTCTGCTTTGGGGCGCAGTGTCGTAGCCCACGTTAAGGCCCTTGCCGACCTTTAGAAGCGTAAGCCGAAAGCCACCTGGGCGAGTAAAATAGAAATCTTTAGTTCATTTGAGATGCATAAAAAGTCCCATGAAAATTCTGGTTGCCGTAAAGCGTGTGGTTGATTACAACGTCAAAATTAGAGTCAAATCCGACCAGTCAGGCGTTGATATTGCGAACGTCAAAATGAGCATGAATCCCTTTGATGAGATTGCGGTCGAGGAGGCCATTCGCTTAAAAGAAGCTGGTATTGCGAGTGAAATTGTGGTTTTTTCAGCAGGAAGTCAGCAATGCCAAGAGACTCTGCGCACGGCTTTGGCGATTGGCGCTGATCGCGCCATCTTGGTGGAGAGCGAGGTTGATTTACAGCCCCTGGCAGTAGCTAAGTTATTGCAGGCGGTATGCCTTAAAGAACAACCCCAGTTGATCATTTTGGGTAAGCAAGCAATCGATGACGATAGCAATCAAACGGGCCAAATGCTGGCTGCCTTAATGGATATTCCGCAGGCCACCTTTGCATCCAAAGTTGCATTTGTGGACGGCGTCCTTCAGGTAACGCGTGAGGTTGATGGCGGCTTGGAGACGATTTCCATGGATTTGCCGGCCGTAATTACGACCGATTTAAGGCTCAACGAGCCACGCTACGTTACCTTACCCAATATCATGAAGGCAAAGAAAAAAGAATTAGAAATTATCAAGCCGAGTGAATTGGGTGTTGATGTCACGCCGCACTTAAAAATAGTCAAAGTAGAAGAGCCTCCCAAGCGCTCTGCCGGGATTCTGGTTGCAGACGTTGCAGCACTGGTTGATAAATTAAAAAATGAAGCGAAGGTGATTTAAATGGCTGCACTTGTCTTAGCAGAACACGACAACCAAACCCTCAAGGCGGCTACCTTAAACACGGTAACGGCGGCGCTTGCTTGCAGCCCAGAAGTCGATGTTTTGGTGGCTGGTAGCCATGCCGATACCGTTGCTTCTGCCGCTGCGGCGATTCCAGGTATTCGCAATGTTATTTTGGTTGATGATGCTGCACTGCTGGATCAACTGGCTGAGCCGGTAGCGGCGCAAATTTTGGCACTGTCCAGCGGGTATGAACATCTCTTGGCAGCGGCTACCGCCCATGGTAAGAATGTGATGCCGCGGGTTGCAGCTAAATTGGATGTGGCGCAGTTATCGGATGTAAGCAAAGTGATCAGTACGGATACATTTGAACGTCCGATTTATGCTGGCAATGCCATTGCTACCGTGCAGTCGCTGGATGCCATCAAAGTCATCACTGTTCGCAGCACTGGATTTGATGCTGCGAGCACAGATGGCGGAACTGCTGCAATAGAAAAGCGCGATGCCACTCCTGCTGGGAGTGGCGCAACATTTATGGGCCGCGATGTAACGAAGTCCGATCGCCCCGAATTGACTGCTGCAAAAATGATTGTGTCGGGTGGCAGAGGCCTCGGCTCGGGCGAAAAATACCAAGAACTGATTACGCCCTTGGCAGACTCCTTAGGCGCTGCTTTGGGCGCATCCCGTGCCGCAGTTGATGCAGGTTATGTTCCCAATGATTATCAAGTGGGTCAAACTGGCAAGATCGTTGCCCCCGATTTGTATGTGGCGGTTGGAATCTCAGGCGCTATTCAGCATTTGGCTGGCATGAAAGACTCAAAAGTGATCGTAGCAATCAACAAGGATGCCGAGGCTCCGATTTTTGGTGTGGCCGATTACGGCTTAGTTGCTGACTTGTTTACAGCGGTACCGGAGCTGACCAAGGCCTTGGAAAAGTAAATCCGCTTTCAGTGGGGCTTCTTCTTGGCCCCACTTTTTATTGCGATAGTTTGCGCGCCTCAACCAATTGCGAGATAAAGAATTGCTCAAAAGCAATTGCAAAAAAGCTCATCATTAATGCAGCGCCAAATACCAAACAAAAAATGACCAGCAGAATAGTCAACCAACCCGTTTGCGTCGCTTTTTCGGGAGCAATGCTGGGATTGAATTCGACATCCCAGCGCTCGCCGCTGCGAAGGCCATAGACTATAGTAGTTAAAAAACTAGCCTCGATCGAGATAAAGCCCAGCGTTAGCAAAAACCAACCGGCAACTGAGGCTAATTCCGTTGTGCTTAAGATGATCCAGCCGCTGATACCGCCTATGAGCGCAGCCAATTGCAGCCAACCCCAAAATGATTTGATGCCTTGTAAATAAAGGCAGTTGAAGCCTGCGCCGGGAAAAAAGAAACCCAAAGCGCAAAATAAAAACTTAGACCGAATCATATTCTTGCATCCTTATACTTAATTTAATTTACCACTTTGCACAAAACGCAATACGTTTTGATCGCGACCGATGAGCAAGAGGCGATCGTCATCGCGAACCAGGCGTTGATAGTCATTGAGTTGGTATAAAAATGCACTCTCTAATTCCATCCGGTCGGCCGAGCAGGCCATGCGTGTAGTCACTACTCTCTCGATGGTGATGCCGCGCGGATCTTCTGCAATTTGTGCTGTGAAACGGTTGCATCCAGCAAAGCCGCTGACCAAATTAGTGCGGGAATCAAATTGAATCGTAAGTGCTTGTCCACTACTGCCCGATGGTAGGGGGCGTGGTCGAACCTCCCCCTTGCTATTGGGCGCCAAACTCCAACGCTCCAAGACCCATTGACCGCTCAGTTCGATTGCAGGCGGACTGGTCCTAGCATTGCAGGGCGGAAGCACGCTGGCGCAGCCGGTTAGCATGCTAATGGCGAAAAGCAAGCAGATCGTACTGAGGTGCGTGCAATGAAAATCCAGTGCTTTCACCTTACTTTTGAGGTAAGCAATTGATTTTATTGATTTTTTTACCGCCATACCAAAATCCCTTGCTAAATTTATTGGCTCACCAGTGGATCAACTGGTGCTTTTCGACTAGAATATATGGTTTCCTGCTGGCAGTTGTGTCAGCAAATGCTTTAGATTTGTATTTGTTTTCATTGGGTTGAGTTCAACCTATTTCATTATCGATTTTAAGGAATAAGTATGGTCGTCATTCGACTGGCACGCGGCGGATCAAAAAAACGCCCATTTTTTAGTATTGTTGCAACCGACAAGCGCAATCGCCGCGACTCAAACTTTATTGAGCGCCTTGGCTATTTCAACCCATCTGCTGCTGAGTCAGAGCAAGCAATGCGGGTTGCACAAGACCGCTTGACCTACTGGACTGGTGTCGGAGCGCAAATTTCCCCTACTGTTAAACGCTTAATTAAAGATCATCCTGCTGCCTAAGCTTTGGTTTGTAGTGTTTTAAGCAGTTTTACCAAGCAATGTATAGATAAGGGAGGGCGTTGAATGAGTTCACCTCTCCCTCAAGATCTAGTCGAGCTAGGCCTAGTTCAAGATGCGCAAGGCCTTCGCGGTCAAATCAAGGTGAGGCCGTTCTCATCCGACCCCGTCGCCTTGTTGTCTACCAAATCCATTTGGCTTTCCCTACTGAGTCCGCAGTTAAGTCAGGGTGCTCGCACGCCCGAAGAGCCAAGACTCTATGCCGTTAACAGCGCTAAAGAGCACAGCGGATTTATAGTAATGGCGCTGGAAGGTATTGCAGACCGCGATCAGGCTTTAGCGGTCAAAGGCGCTCGGTTATCCTTAAGTCGAGCCCTGTTTCCGCAGGCAGAGTCGAGCTCCTACTATTGGGTCGATTTAGTGGGTTGCATGGCAATGGGCCATGAGCAAGCTCCGCTGGGTCTAGTGACTGAAATCACAGAGAATGGGGCGCATGCCATCATGACGGTTGTGGACGGTGATCGCACCCGTCTGATCCCATTTGTTCCAGACATCATTCAAGCCGTCAATCTAGCTGAAAAGCAGATTACGGTGAACTGGGAAGCTGATTGGTGATGCATTTTCTTGTGGAGGGTCTGTGCGCTTTGACGTTGTAAGCCTTTTTCCTGAGATGTTCTCCGCTTTAACGGAGTCGGGTGTTACGGGCCGAGCCTATCAGCGCGGCCTTACCTCGCTGCGCCTCTGGAATCCTCGGGATTACGCGTCCGACCCCCGCAAAACAGGTGATGATCGTGCTTACGGCGGCGGTCCCGGAATGGTAATGATGGCTAAACCACTAGAGGATGCCGTTGAGGCAATCAAAGCCGAGCACCTTTCAATCGGATTAAAGACGGGCCCGATTTGCCTATTGGCACCTCAAGGTGAGCGGTTTTCTCAGAAGATAGCTAATGATATCGTCAATTACGGTAATTTAACGCTTATTTGTGGCAGATACGAGGGAGTAGATCAGCGTTTTATCGATCGAAAGGTTGATTTACAGCTTTCGATCGGGGATTTTGTGGTTTCGGGCGGTGAATTGCCAGCAATGACCATGATGGATGCGCTTATTCGTCTGATTCCAGGGGTGCTTGGGGACGAGGATTCTGCGCTTCAGGATAGCTTTATGAATGGGCTTTTGGACTACCCGCACTATACCCGCCCCGAAATAATTGCAGAAATACCAGTGCCAGACGTGCTTTTAGGCGGACATCACGCTAAAATAATGGATTGGCGTCGGCAAGAATCATTAAAGCTGACATCAAGATTGCGTCCAGACCTCATTGAGGAGGCGCGCAAGAATGGGTTGCTCAGTACAGAGGATGAACGTTTTTTATTGTCCTTGAGATAAAAAATACTTCTGTGCTGATCAAAATGAAATAACTGCATCCTCTGTCTGGTCCGATTGCGATAGCAACGGGATAAACGCTGACACGATGTTTTAGGATAAAAAATGAATTTAATTGAAAAAATTGAGCAAGAAGAAATTGCTCGCCTCACCGCCAACAAAACCATTCCAAGTTTTGCTCCTGGCGATACCGTCATCGTTGGCGTCAATGTGGTTGAAGGCACACGTAAGCGGACCCAGGCATTCGAAGGCGTAGTGATTGCAAAGCGCAATCGTGGACTGAATTCCAGTTTCATCGTGCGTAAAATCTCCTCGGGTGAAGGGGTAGAACGTACCTTTCAAACTTACTCACCATTGATCGCCAGCATTGAAGTCAAGCGCCGTGGCGATGTGCGTCGCGCCAAACTCTATTATGTGCGTGATCGCTCTGGTAAGTCAGCGCGTATTAAAGAAAAGTTGCAAGCGCGCGTTAAACCTGCTGCCAAGGTTGCCGCTGAATAAGTACTAATCGATCTGTAGAAAAAGGCGGCCTCGGTCGCCTTTTTTCTTACCCTTATTCAGCCCGGTATCGCCTAAAATAAACCATGCCCTCCGTAATCCCATCACCATCTCGCTTTGATCCGACCATTGTCCCGATCGAGCGCTGCTGCGATACGGACCCACGTATTACTGCAAATGCATTAGTAGCCACCGCCTTGCGTAACCGTTTTTTGCAAGCGCTGGAATGGACCCCAGAAATTACCGATGAAAATCGCTATGCTCTTGCAGCAGATGTCATTAACGCAAGATCAGCCAATGGCTTGACTACCGATGCAGCGGTCTTAATCCCAGTGCTGGAAAAATCCGATGGCTTGTCTATTTTATTAACCCAGCGTACCGACCATTTGCATGATCACGCCGGCCAAATTAGCTTTCCGGGTGGCCGTATGGATATCGGTGACACCGATTTGTATGCAACTGCGCTGCGTGAGAGCCAAGAAGAAATTGGCCTACAACCAGAGCGCGTTGAGGTGATTGGCACGCTTCCGGAATACCTAACCGTTTCAGGTTATCGGGTTACGCCGGTCGTCGCACTGGTTGATCCGCAAGCCCATTATTCAGTCGATGCATTTGAAGTTGCAGACGTATTTGAAGTGCCATTGGCTTTTTTAATGAACCCAGCCAATCATCAGGTCCGGGTCTGGAGTGGCGATGGCGAGCGGCGTCGTTTTTATGCCATGCCCTACCAAGAGCGGTTTATTTGGGGCGCAACCGCTGGCATGCTCAGAAACCTATATCATTTCTTAAAAGTATGAGTTTCTTCTCCATCCTCCTCGCCTTGATTGCCGAACAATATCGGCCCGTGACTGCCAACCATTGGGTCAGGCGGATGAGTATGGGTTGGCTGGATTGGATTGCGAAAGAATTTGGCGCTAAACGTGAACAGGGCGCGTCACCAGTAGGCGCGCGCATGGCTTGCCTGATTGCTTTTATATTACCTACGCTGATTGTCTTTGGGCTGCACATCGCGTTCATGATGACTTACCCCATCTTGGCATTTTTACTGAATGTGCTCATTGCATATTTCTTTTTTGGCTTTCGGCAATTTAGCCACTCTTTTACTGCGGTTCACATTGCCATTCAGAATCACGATTTGCCTGCTGCCCGCCAAGCTCTGGCCGATTGGTATGGCCCTGAACTCGATACAAGCCGTTTGAGTGAAGTAGAGGTGATTTCCTTTGCCCTAGAAAAAGCCATCATTGGTGCCCACCGCCATGTTTTGGGTGTTCTCTTTTGGTTCTTATTGCCCATAGGCCCAGCTGGTGTGGTGCTGTATCGCTTCGCCGATACCGCTTCACAGCGCTGGACGCAAATGGGTGACTTTCATCTGAGCCAGGCGGCACGGCATTTCTTTTACGTGTTGGATTGGGTTCCAGCGCGCATGACGGCCATGACATTTGCCATCGTGGGTAATTTTGAGGGTGCAGTCTATGCTTGGCGTTACCTGACGCAAAAGTGGAGTGATTCATTAAATGCAATTATTCTTGCCGCTGGCAGTGGTGCATTAGGCGTACGCTTAGGTGAGCCATTGAGCGAGCCAGACAGTGATGAAGCTCTGCGTATGGCTGAGGCAGGAGAATTCGCAGTCTATGAAATAGGACTAGAACCAAGCGGACGTACCATGCGATCTGCTATTGGCTTAGTGTGGCGCACCGTTATTTTTTGCATGGTTTTGTTAGCGATGTTGACCATCGCTCTTTGGCTTGGCTAATACCCTGAAGTTGCGTATCTGCAGTTTTTGAGTCTGAACGCAGCTGACGGAATAAATTAAGCCGTTCAGCCGTGATCTGGTTTTTGTCAACCGCGTCCCGAATCGCACAATCTGGCTCGGACTCGTGAGCACAGTTATGAAAACGGCACTGGCCCAAGACACTTTTAAACTCACGAAACGCATGTTGCAGTTCGCTGACGGATAAATGGGCTAAGCCAAATTCCTGAAATCCAGGTGAATCAATCAAAGCGCCCAAACGGCCCTGCGCATCACGTCCCCATTCAGGTAAGTCGTAGTAGCGGCATGCCGTCGTAGTGTGCTTTCCAGTATCCAGTCGCACGGAATACTCTTGCGTCACTGCAGCCGCGTCCGGCACCCAGCTATTGAGTAAAGTGGACTTGCCCATCCCGGACTGGCCGACCAAGACCGATACTTTTCCGCACAAGGCCGATTGCAGCGATGCCATCGACATGGGATCAAATTTAGCCGAGACCTCGGTTACGGGGTATCCCATGCGCGCATAAGGCGCAAGGAGTTTGCGTGCCATGGGGAGCGCATCTTGCAAATCGCATTTATTCAAAATGATGTGTAGCCCAATGTCGTGGGCCTCAGCGGCAACGACAGCACGGCCCAATAGGTCTGGCGAGAATGCCGGTTGTGTCGCAAGCACCACCAAGATTTGATCAACATTCGAGGCAATTAATTTGCTTTTAAATGCATCTGAGCGATAGAGTAAATTACGGCGTTCTTCAATTTGAATGATGCGCGCCTGATCAAGCGAAGTACTTTCTAGCAGCAGGTGATCACCAACAGCACCAACGTGTTGCTTCGCCGGTGTACTTACCTGAATTAATGGCCCACCATGCGAGCCATCGTTTGCTATTTTCTCAGCGAGGTAATGCCTACCATAGGAAGCCGTGAGTAGGGCCCGAAATTGCTCCATGCAGTCTGTTTAGGTTTGACTTAAGCGCTGTAAGTTCGCGATACGCAGTGGCGCAGGCGGATGCGAACTATAGAACGCGGTATAAACCGGATCGGGCGTCAGAGTCGATGCATTGTCTTGATAGAGTTTTACAAGCGCTGAGATTAAATCACTTGCCGATGCTTTTTCTGCCGCAAAGCCGTCCGCCTCATACTCATGTTTGCGGGAGGCGAGGCTGCTTAAGGGGGTAAAGAAAAAGCCGAATACGGGCGAAATCAGCATAAAGAGTGCTAATGCCAAGCCGCCGTTATATCCTTCTAAGCTTGGTGTTACACCCAGGTCAATATAGAACCAGGCCTGTGTACTGATCCAGCCGAGCAGCGCGAGCATCACAAAGCTCATCGCAAAAGACACCAATAAACGCTTGCGAATGTGATTGCGTTTAAAGTGTCCGAGTTCGTGTGCCAATACTGCCTCTACTTCGCCTGGGTTGAGTTTCTCAATCAGGGTATCAAAAAAGACAATGCGCTTTGCTTTGCCGATGCCGGTGAAGTAGGCGTTGCCATGGGCGCTGCGTTTACTGCCATCCATCACAAATAAACCTTGACTAGCGAAGTCACAGCGCTGGAGTAAACCCTCGATTTGGGTTTTCAGTGGACCGTCTTCCAAGGCTTTGAATTTGTTAAACAGAGGCGCAATAAAGGTCGGAAAGAGCCAGAGGAGTAGGGCATTAAACACCGTCCATACCGCCCAAGCCCACAGCCACCAGAGGCTTCCCGCTTCTGCCATCAGGGTCAGCACAACCCACAACAAAGGCAATCCTAGCGCTGCTCCGAGGGCGATACCCTTGGCCATATCCAAAATGAAAAGCTTGGGCGTCATGCGATTAAATCCGTAGGCTGCTTCAATCCCGAACTGCTTATGCCAGGTGAAGGGCAGATCTAAAATCCCAGAAATCAAAAAGATCGAGCAAAGCAATGCCATTTGTTGGGCAATGCCGTTACCCATGAGATCGATTAGCGCTTGATTGAGGTACTCTAGGCCGCCTAACAAGGTAAAGGCAATCAGCACAACTGCACTGAATGCGTTTTCGAGTAAACCCAACTTCAGCTTGGCAATGGTGTAGTCGGCAGCCTTTTGATGCTCACCCAAAGTGATACGCTGAGCGAACTCAGCTGGAACAATTGCACGGTGGGCGGCCACATAGCGAATTTGCCGCTGGGCAAGCCAGTGACGCAGGCCAAAACTGAGGATGAAGGCGGCTAAGAAGATAAAAGTAAATGTCATGAGATCATTATAGTTATGAGCGAAAAAAATGATGCCCCTGCAATAAATAGCACCCTAGCTAGTGAGCGTATGGTTTGGCTGGACATGGAAATGTCCGGACTCAAGCCAGACAGCGACCGTATTCTGGAGATTGCCTTGATCGTGACCGATGCCAATCTCACTACTATTGCTACTGCGCCTGTCTGGGTGGTTCACCAAGACGATGCCGTTCTGGATAGCATGGATGCATGGAATAAAGGTACCCATGGTAAATCGGGCTTGATTGATCGGGTGAAGGCCTCAACGCTAAATGAAGGTGAGGTTGAGGAGGCTTGTATCGCTTTTTTAAAGCAGTACGTGAAGGCGGGCATTTCACCGATGTGTGGCAATTCCATTTGCCAGGACCGCCGCTTTATGGCGCGCTACATGCCCAAGTTAGAGGCGTATTTTCATTATCGCAATGTAGATGTGTCGACCATAAAGGAGCTAGCGCGGCGCTGGCAGCCGGAGATTATGAAGGGCTTTGTCAAAAAGCAGGCCCATACCGCTTTAGCCGACATTGAAGAGTCGATTGAAGAGCTACGCTACTACCGCAAGACCTTTTTTATTCCTGGCGTAACTGCAACGCCACCACCAACTGCCGCAGACTAAGCGCGCGGTCTGATTGCACTCTTCGGTCTAAAGACCGAGATGATGTCCGGATTGGCCTCAATATAGGGGCCACCAATCAGATCAATGCAGTAGGGCACGGAAGCAAAGATGCCGGCAGTGATTACTTTTCCATCAGCGTCTTTCAAGCCTTCCAGAATTTCCCGGATCGATTTGGGCTGTCCAGGTAGATTGATGATTAGTGCGGCATGCTCCTCAATTTCACGTAATACGGCAACCTGCCTAGACAAAATCGCAGTCGGCACAAAGCGCAGGCTAATTTGCCTCATCTGCTCCCCAAAGCCAGGCATTTCACGTGTTCCCGCCTCTAAGGTTGCCTCTGGTGTGACATCCCGTCGCCCAGGACCAGTTCCGCCGGTGGTAAGGACCAAGTCACAGCCCAGCTCATCTACAAGCTCAATCAGGGTTTCGGTGATGGTTTCGGCATCATCTGGGATTAAGCGCTCGTGGGTGCTGAGGGGCGAGGTAATTGCGAGGCCAAGCCAGTTTTTGAGAGCTGGTATGCCTTCATCTCGGTAGGTGCCCGCGCTGGCTCGATCGGATATGGAAACCAGACCAATCCGCACCTCATCGGGATGGCTGCGTTCGGGATGTTCTGTATGCTTCATGGCTCTATTCTAGCTATCATTGAGGGATGTTTACATATACCCCCA
>CAMDKY010000053.1 GCA_945901245.1 Polynucleobacter meluiroseus
TGCAACCGGATGATCAAGTAGGGCATCGTAGTTGGGCGCAAGATAATAACCTAATCCAGCGGCATCGGTCTTTACAGGGCTTAAGGTGGTTTGCACTGACCACGTGCCGATGGGCGCAATCGCAAGCGCAGTAGGTAGGTGGGTCTGACCTTCCACAGCCAAACATAAACTGCTGGGGTTAAAAAAGCCCCGCTCCGAATCCAGATATGCCGTGCGAACTGAAGTATCAAAGGCATACACCGTAGTACGAACTTCTACTATAGAACCCAAATCGACCTGAGGTAATTTCCAGGTGTCGTTATCGATGCGCTCAAGTTGCAGTTCGGTCTCTGCTGCATCGATGATAGAAAAAGCAGCGATACTTTCGATATGTTTACTAAAATCCCGAATTAAATAACTGCCCGGAATCCAAGCCGGCATACGCAGCGCTTGTCCTGCAGGACTGGGATTGGCAATTCGCAGGGTGACCTCGTAGCGATGACCATCTAAGTTGGCTGCATGAATGGTGTATTGAATTGCTGGAATGGCCATGGAAAAAGTTAGTTGAGTTGGTTTATTTCAGCGAAGTAAATTTCTTTTCAATGTCACTCAACTGCACTGCACCTGGGAAGCGTGAGCCATCAGTAAAGAAGATGGTGGGTGTGCCGGTGATGCCATAGGACTTAGCTAAGGCCAGGTTCTTATCAATCGGTGTAGTGCACTCGCCTTTGCCGCTGGGCGTGGTGTTGTTGATGGTCCAGTCGATCCATGCTTTTGTGGCATCCGCAGAGCACCAAATTTGCTTCGACTTTTGCATCGAATCTGCCGATAGAATCGGTAATAAAAAGGTGTAAACCGTCACGTTATCGAGTTGCTGAAACGTTTTTTCCAGGCGCTTGCAGTAACCGCAGTTGGGGTCAGCAAAAACAGCGAGTTGACGACTGCCATTGCCGCGCACCATTTTGACAGCATTGCCCAGGGGCAAATCAGACCAGCGAATTCGATTGAGATCAGCCTGACGCTTTTCGGTCAGGTTTTGACCGGAGGCTAATTCAATGACTTCACCCTGAATCAGGTATTTTGCGTTGGCATCGGTGTAGAAAATTTCACCATTGAGTTGCACTTCAAATAAGCCGGGCACCGGTGAGGCCGACACCCCTTTAATATTGGCTGTGCTGCCCAGTCGCTTTTGTAATTCGGCTCTAATCTGTTGAGTATTTTGAGCTTGCGCTATAGAGGTAGTAGCTAACAAGCCGAGCGTACCGATACAGAATACCAGGGCTGTACTGCTTTTTCGTAGGGCGTTTTTCATTTCACTTCTCCTAATGCTTCTTTTATCAAATACCGTTTAATCAAGTGACTACGATTAACCAAGCCCATACCCCAATTGCGAATATTTTTCTGAAGTGGATTGGCGCTGGTAAATAGTCGCTTGAGCCGGTCGGTTATCCAGAGTATGGCACTGGTATCGCCGTGGCGTTCACGCTCATAGCGGCGCAGCAAGACCAAGTCCGTAATCGGTCGAAACGATTCTCGCTCGTGCATGATGCGCAGTAAAGTAGCCACATCGCGTAAGCCTAAATTTAATCCTTGCCCAGCTAAGGGGTGCATTACGTGGGCCGCATCACCAAGCAGAATTACTTTAGGTAATAGCTCAGGACCGATTACACGCTGCGCACGGATTTTGCGTAAAGGGAACGAGCCTGGTTTGGAGTGTGGGGTGAGTGTTCCTAGAGTATGCACAATCGCACCATCCTGCAGCATTGCAAACTCTGACTGCCATTGGCTGGCATCGAGGGTAAGCAGCCGAACCGCATTTTCAGGGAAGGTAGACCATACCATCGACACCTGCTTGCCCGGGAGGGGCAGCATCGCCAGAATGTCACCGCCTGGTAGAAACCACTGAAATGCGGTTTCTAAATGAGCGTTGGTACATAAAAAATTGGCGACGACGGCGCGTTGCTCATAGGACTTTTCATCGGTTTGGATTTCGAGCATGGAGCGTAGGGATGAATTTGCGCCGTCGGCCGCAATCACTAAGCTTGCCCTAATCTCAATGGGGCCTTGTGCAGTATGTACTTTGAGTAAGGCGCCATCGGGCTCTACAAACAGATTGTCGAGCGATCCAACAACGCGTTCCAATTTCGACTGAAAGCGGCAGGCTTGCTCGAGGGTGTGCTCTAGTAAATCAGATTCTCCGATCCAGGCCAGCTGGGGGATGCCCGCCTCAAATGCAGACAAATGCAGTCCATCGCTGGCTTGGCCGCGGTCGCCATAAATGCGCATATCCCGAACCACTTGGAGGCGGGCATGATCAATCGCATCCCACACTTGGAGCGATTGCAATAGCGTACGTGTACCAGGAGAGATGGCATAAATCCGCTCAGCCCAGTGATCCCCGCTGGGTTTCGGGGTTTGCTGTTCTATATCCGGCGCGATTTGGATTACATCAAAACCTTGTTGCGCCAGACCCAGAGCGCAGGCTTTGCCGACAATACCGCCGCCAATGATGGCAATATCGCACTGACGTGTTCTACCATCGGCTGGTATAGGTGCCTTAGCTGAAGCAGTGGATTTGGGTAAATTGAATGCCATAACCCGATGATATCGAAACAAGCCGAATTACAATGGAGGCATGTCTTTAAAATGCGGCATCGTCGGCCTGCCTAACGTCGGCAAATCCACCCTCTTTAATGCGCTTACCAAAGCTGGAATCGCGGCAGAAAACTACCCTTTCTGCACGATCGAGCCCAATGTAGGCGTGGTCGAGGTTCCTGACCCCCGTTTAGCTGCTTTGGCCGCGATTGTGAGTCCGGAACGCATCGTGCCCGCGGCTGTCGAATTCGTTGATATTGCAGGCTTGGTTGCTGGCGCCTCGAAGGGCGAGGGCCTAGGCAATCAGTTTTTGGCCAATATTCGGGAAACCGATGCGATTACCCATGTGGTGCGCTGCTTTGATGATCCCAATGTGATTCACGTTGCCGGCAAGATCGATCCAATCTCCGATATTGGGGTGATTGATACCGAGTTGGCACTGTCCGATCTGGCTACCGTTGAAAAAACCCTGAATCGCTCCAGTAAGGCAGCAAAGTCAGGTAACGATAAAGAGGCGGCTGCCTTGGTTGCCGTTCTCAGTAAGGTCCAGGCTCATTTGAATGAGGCCCAGCCTGTGAGGAGCATGAACCTAAGTGACGATGAAAAGCTGCTGCTCAAGCCCCTTTGCTTGATTACGGCTAAGCCGGCCATGTATGTGGCTAACGTGAAAGACGATGGCTTTGAGAACAACCCCCATTTGGATGCCGTTGTTGCGCATGCCGCAAAAGAGGGCGCCCCAGTTGTGGCGGTCTGTGCTGCCATTGAAGCTGAAATCGCCGATTTAGACGATCTAGACAAAACCGAATTTTTGGCCGATATGGGCATGCAAGAGCCCGGTTTGGATCGGGTGATTCGTGCGGGTTATAACTTACTGGGCTTGCAGACCTATTTTACGGCTGGCGTTAAAGAGGTGCGTGCCTGGACAATTCACATTGGGGATACCGCACCCAATGCAGCGGGCGTGATCCATACCGATTTTGAGCGCGGCTTTATCCGAGCACAAACCATTGCATTTGATGACTTTATTCAATACAAAGGGGAATCGGGCGCCAAAGTGGCCGGCAAAATGCGTGCTGAAGGAAAAGAGTACATCGTCAAGGACGGCGACGTACTAAACTTCTTATTTAACGTCTAAGCCAACTTAGACTGCGCGAACGGCCTTTTCAAGGCATTTCGATAGCTCTTCATAGCGTTTCATGGCTAACTTGGTCGGCACAACGTGTTTTTTACGACCATCTTCATCCACTGCCATCTCGATGTAGCCCATCGCGCGAAGGTTCTTTAGGCGGCCATGTAAAGTGGCTTGCGAGCCCAAATCAGTGAGTGAAATGAGGTCGCCGACCAAGATGATTTGATTCTGGTGCGCACTTAAAACAACTTTATTGAGTAAGCTCTCTTCTGTGGAATCCAATTTTTTGCCGGGATTGATGCGATCAAGCACATCAATCAGATTGAGAAAGCGAATATAGGCCAGATTCTTAGATTTTAAGGTAATGGGCATTTTGTGTGAAATGGCAGAAGAACTCGAGGATTGTTTTCTGTATTTGGAAGTTTAATTGTGTATTCCCTACAGATAATATAAACCCCAGTTTGGTAAATTGAGAATGTGTAACAAAAATCTGGTGCAAAAGCTTGGATATGACCTCAGCTAAGAAGCTTAGTTTATTTACAGTGGGCGCATTTATTAGTGCAGCGCTGTACGCCATTCTATTTTTTCTGAATGATTGGTTTACAGAAGCCCTTAAATACGACCTCGGCGTGAGCTGGGTTTACTTACCAGCAGGTCTACGTCTATTTCTCATTTTGATATTTGGTTTGTCTGGCGCTATTGGCATTGCCTTCGCCTCATTTGCCATTTCGTATTTTGGGGCTTTTCCATCCGATTTAGTGACCTGCATGGGCATAGGCTTGATATCCGGCTTTGCCCCACTTTTAGCAATGCGGATTATTCTCTCAAATATTCACATTAGCAACGATCTCAGCAATCTGAGCAAACAAAAAATTATGCTATGTATTGCAGTGTATGCCTTGATGAGTGCAGGACTACATCAGTTATGGTTTAAGCTACGCGGTTTAGAATCGGGCAGCCTTAATCACTTTTTGGTCATGTTTATTGGCGATGTGTTAGGCTCAATTGCATTGATTGCATTAATAAAATACGGCATTGATTTAACTAAGCGCCGTAGGCTTAAATTGGATAACTAGGCAAAAAGCTCAGCAAGTGCGGCGCCCGGATTCGGTGCTCGCATAAATACTTCGCCCACTAGAAATGCATTGACCTGATGCTGCCGCATGCGCAGAACATCCGCTCGCTCCAGAATGCCGGATTCAGTCACGACAATCTTGTCATCGCCAATGCTACTGAGTAGGCCGATGGTGGTATCCAAGGTGACATCAAACGTTTTAAGGTTGCGGTTATTGATACCAAGCAATGGGGTCTTGAGCTGCAGTGCAGCCGTCAGCTCTTCTGCATTGTGTACTTCAACCAAGACATCCATGCCAAGATCATGCGCGCATTGCTCAAGCTCGCGCATGTGATCTAAATCGAGCGCCGCTGCAATCAGTAGAATCGCATCTGCACCCATCGCGCGCGCTTCAAGCACCTGGTAGGGGTCGATCATAAAATCTTTGCGTAGCACCGGGAGGGTACAAGCTGCGCGTGCTGCTTTTAAATAGTCACTGGAGCCCTGAAAGTACTCGACATCTGTTAATACGGAGAGGCAAGCTGCGCCGTGTTGCTCATAGCTTTTTGCAATCGATGCAGGCTCAAAATCGGCACGCAAGACACCCTTACTGGGACTGGCTTTTTTAATTTCAGCGATGATGCCTGGATTGCCGCTCGCGATCTTACGTTCAATCGCGGCCACAAATCCACGCGTTTTAAATAGCGGATTTTGATGCTGCGCTTCGATTTGATCACGCAAGGCGTTCATTGGAGTGGTACTCAGGCCATGCGCGACTTCAGTACGCTTGGTCGCAATAATGCGCTCTAAGATATCGCTCATGATTTAACTTGCGTCACCGCTATAAATTGGTCTAAGGTACTTTGTGCTGCGCCGCTTGCAATCGCCGCTTTGGCCATGGTAATTCCGGTAGCAATATCGGGCGCCAGATCGGCAACATAGAGTGTGGCTCCGGCATTAAGGCAAACAATGTCACTAGCAGGACTTGCCTCACCACCTAAGACACGCAAGACAATCTGCTTGGACTCTTCGGCGTTGGCTACCTGAAAGCCGCTGGTGGGTGCGGTGCTTAAACCAAAATCACGGGGATGAATCTCATATTCACTGACAAGGCCGTTTTGGAGTTCGCCGATGAGTGTAGGACCTTCGAGGGAGATTTCATCAAGGCCATCGCGGCCAAATACCACCATGGCATGTTCCATTCTAAGCGACTGCAACACGCGTGCCTGAATGCCAACCAACTCCGCATTAAAGACGCCCATCAAAATATGCTTTGCATTAGCTGGGTTGGTCAGCGGCCCCAAAATGTTGAAAATAGTGCGAACCCCCAGCTCTCTGCGAATGGGAACCACATTCTTCATTGCAGGGTGGTGGTTGGGGGCAAACATAAAGCCGACGCCAAGCGTTGAGATGCTTTCTGCAACTCGCTCTGGAATGACGTTGAGATTAACGCCTAAGGCCTCTAGGACATCGGCACTACCAGACTTGCTGCTCACGCTGCGATTACCATGCTTGGCAATTTTGGCGCCAGCAGCAGCGGCCACAAACATTGCCGCCGTTGAAATATTAAAGGTGTGGGCACCATCACCACCGGTACCAACCACATCAACTAAATGGCGTGTGTCCTTGATGTGAACCGGAGTGGCAAACTCACGCATGACTTGCGCTGCGGCTGCGATCTCGCCCACAGTTTCTTTTTTGGTACGCAGCGCGACTAAAAAAGCAGCGACCAAGGTGGGCGGAATATCACCGCTCATGATGTGGCGCATCATGGCGGTCATATCTTCGTGACACAGTTCACGACCGTCAATACAGGATTGCAGGGCTTCGGATGGTGACATTGGCATGGCTTAATGTGCCTTTAATAGCAGGAAGTTCTTGAGTAGGGCATGGCCTTGCTCAGACAAAATGGATTCGGGATGGAACTGGACGCCCTCGATGGGTAACTCACGGTGCCGTACACCCATGATTTCCCCATCGGCTGATTGCGCCGTAATCTCTAAACACGCAGGGATGGTGCTGCGATCAATTGCCAGCGAGTGATAGCGCGTTACTGTAAATGGACTAGGCAGCTGTTGAAATACCCCAACCCCAATATGCGTAATCGCATCGGTTTTGCCGTGCATCATCTTTTGCGCGCGAATGATATCGCCCCCGAATGCTTCGCCAATAGCCTGGTGGCCAAGGCAGACTCCCAAAATAGGGATTTTGCCAGCAAAGTGTTTAATCACGTAAACTGAAATACCGGCCTCGCTTGGGCTACAGGGCCCTGGTGAAATACAAATGCGATCCGGTTTGAGTTCCTCAATCTGTTCAAGGGTGATTTCATCATTACGAAACACACGAACATCTTCACCGAGTTCAGCAAAATACTGCACCAGGTTATAGGTGAACGAATCGTAGTTATCAATCATGAGGAGCATCAAGACCTCCTTGTACTAAGTCAGCAGCCATCAGAACCGCACGTGCCTTGGCTTCTGTTTCACGCCATTCAGCGGCTGGGTCAGAGTCAGCCACAACCCCAGCACCCGCTTGCGAGTGCAGCATGCCATCGCGAATGACACCGGTACGAATCACAATGGCCACATCCATGTCCCCAGAAAAAGACAGATAGCCGGCTGCACCACCATAGATGCCGCGCTTAGTGATTTCCATCTCATCAATAATTTCTATGGCACGTATTTTGGGCGCGCCTGATAAAGTACCTGCTGGAAAAGTAGCTCGGAGCACATTCATATTACTCATATTATCGAGTAGCTCTCCTTCAACCGAGCTGACGATGTGTTGTACGTGGGAGTATTTTTCAATCACCATCGAGTCCGTGACCTTGACCGTACCCGTCTTAGCAATGCGACCCACGTCATTACGCGCTAAATCAATCAACATCACGTGCTCGGCAATTTCTTTTGGATCGGCCAATAGTTCAGTGGCTAGTCGTGCATCTTCTTCTGGGGTAGCGCCTCGCGGACGCGTTCCAGCCAGAGGGCGAATGGTCACAATCTTTTGTAATTCACGCAGTTCTTGCCGCACTAAAATCTCGGGTGACGAGCCGACTACCTGCAGATCCCCAAAGTCATAAAAATACATGTACGGCGAGGGGTTCAATGAACGCAGTGCGCGATAGAGCGCCAACGGCGATTCAGTAAATGGTTTACTAATGCGCTGACCAATCACCACTTGCATGCAGTCGCCTGCCAGGATGTAGTCCTTGGTGCGGCGAACAGCAGCTTCAAAATCAGCCGCATCAAATCGGCGAATCAATTCGGTTTTAGTGCTTGGCGGTGTTGCTGGCATAGTGATCGACCGACCGATGCAGTGACGCAGTTCATCTAATCTGGCCCGAGCCCGATCAAAATCATTTTTGATATTAGGATCGGCGTACACAATCAAATAAATGCGACCTGCGACGTTATCAATCACTGCGAGCTCTTCGGTGAGCATCAATTGAATATCGGGTACGTGCAATTCGTCGGGCAAGGTATGTTGCGCAAGACGCGACTCGATGTAGCGTACTGTGTCATAGCCAAAATACCCCGCGAGACCACCGCAAAAACGGGGCAGGCCGGGAGGAACGGCTACCTGAAAGCGCTTAAAGTAGGCATCGATAAAATCCAGTGGATTGTCGTGATTGGTTTCGACAACCGCTCCGTCGGTAACCACTTCGGTGATGGGAGCGAGCGGCGTACCAACCGAGCGAAGAAGGGTTTTTGCTGGAAGACCAATAAATGAAAAACGCCCAAAGCGCTCTCCCCCAACAACGGACTCCAGTAAATAGGTATTTTTTTGGCCGCTAGTGCTGGTGAGCTTGAGGTAAAGAGAGAGCGGCGTCTCTAAGTCCGCTAGGGTTTCTTGTACGAGGGGTATGCGATTAAAACCCTGAGCGGCTAGGGCATCAAATTCAGGGCGTTGCATTAGGCTTTGCTCACTTCCGTTCGCATGGCCGCAATGACATCCGCATAATTTGGTTTGCCAAAAATAGCCGATCCCGCAACAAAGGTATCGGCACCCGCCTTAGCAATCGCCGCGATATTGTCGGCCTTAATGCCACCATCGACTTCGAGGCGAATGTGTTTGCCAGTCTCTCGCTCATGGCGATCGAGGCGCGCACGTAGCGTCGCAATTTTCTCTAGGGTGCTCCGAATAAAGGATTGCCCCCCAAAACCCGGGTTTACCGACATCAGCAAAACCAAATCCACCAAATCCAAGGTGTGATCGAGTTGATCCAGTGGCGTAGCCGGATTAAACACGAGGCCAGCGTAGCAGCCCTGATCGCGAATCAAGTTGAGGCTGCGGTGCACATGGCCGCTCGCTTCGGGGTGAAAGCTAATTAAATTGGCCCCTGCCTTAGCAAAATCGGGAATGATGCGGTCAACGGGCTCCACCATTAAATGGACATCGATCATGGCTGGCTTGCCATCTTTCACGGCATACGGGCGGATGGCTTCGCAAACCAAAGGCCCAATCGTTAGATTGGGTACGTAATGGTTGTCCATCACATCAAAGTGCACCCAGTCTGCCCCGGCGGACAAAACGCCAGTGACTTCTTCGCCGAGGCGAGCAAAGTCAGCGGACAGAATCGATGGGGCAATAAGGTATTGCTTTGATTGACCTAGTTCTGGCTTTTGGCTCATATTGGCTTGAAAGAAAAGGGTTTTTGACGGTCCATACCTAGATTCTAGCTTGCAGTTGCCCTCAGGATGAAGCAGAATGCCTCCATGAATTCCCACGAAATCCGTATTTCCGTACGCACCCAGTACTTGCCAGAGCAGTCTGACCCCGATAACCGGCAATTTGCCTTTGCTTACACGGTCACGATTCGCAATATCGGCACTACCCCAGTGCAGCTCATTGCACGCCATTGGCATATCACCGATGGCGACAATGCCGTGCAGGAGGTTCGTGGTTTGGGGATTGTGGGGCAGCAACCCCTATTGCGCACAGGCGAGCAGTTTGAATACACCAGCTGGGCCACCTTGCCTACGCCTGCCGGCACCATGCGCGGGGAATACTTCTGCGTTACGGAGGACGCCCACTTTTTTCAGGCACCAATCGCTGAATTTGCCCTCGTGATGCCGCGCACCCTGCATTAAGAGCATTGGGGCTTAGTCCTCTTTTCTGCCCTTGCTGGTCCAAAAAACAATGAATAAAAGTAAGCCCAAGGCCAGCAGGCCCTCGAGTACAAAAAGCAGCATGGGGTATTGATCGAGTAAATTGGCAATCATGATGATGAATTGGCACCCTTTTTGTAAAAGCAATGAACAGCCATCGCTGCCCCGATGTCATCTTATCGCGATGTGGGCTTTGGTGCTGGTCTTGCTGGTGGGGTGCGCTACCCCGCCCACACGAGCCCCAGGACAACGCGCGCCATCGATCGATAGTAGCGCTCCTGCAGCCAGCTTTACTAGCCCAATCGCTACATTTAGTGCGGTCGCATGGCAGCAAATACCCGGCTGGCAAGAGGATGATTTGAGTGCGGCGTGGTCTGCGTGGCTTGAGAGTTGCAAAGCCATGGTGAAGCGCAATAGCACCCGTTCGTGGAGCGGTGTTTGTGATCGTGCCAAGACCGTGTCTGGCTCGAACCCACAGACAGTACGACGCTATTTTGAAGATGCGTTTCAGGCCTACGCCATTCGCAGCAATTCCACTGGCAGTGAAACAGGCTTAGTGACGGGCTATTACGAGCCGATCATGAATGGCTCGCGTGTACGCACCTCGCGATACACCGTGCCTTTATATGGCTATCCCGCTGCATGGAAACGCAATAAACCGAATCCAGGACCAAGCCGTGCGGAGTTAATGGACTCGAATCTATTGCGGGGCTCCGAGATCATTTGGGTCGAGGATCCGGTTGCTGCTGCCTTTATGCAAATTCAGGGCTCGGGCAAAGTAAAACTAGATGATGGCACGGTGTTGCGCTTTGGCTTTGCTGGTACCAATGACCAACCATTCAAATCCTTTGCACAATGGCTTTTAAATAAAGGCGAGATCACCCGTAGCCAAGCAACGATGCAAGGCATTCAGAGTTGGGCTAAACGCAACCCTCGCCGCGTGGAAGAGATGCTTAATGCCAATCCGCGGTTTGTGTTCTTTAAAGAGTTACCGAGCAATGTCAGTCCTGATTTAGGTCCGATTGGCGCACTGGGCGTGCCATTAACGGCAGAGCGCAGTATTGCCGTTGATCTCAAAGCAATGCCGCTCGGAGCACCTGTTTTCATTACAACCACACGGCCTTTAAGTAAGCAAACCTTACGCCGTTTAGTGATGGCGCAAGATACAGGGACGGCTATTGTGGGCGGCGTTCGTGCCGATTACTATTGGGGTACGGGAGATGCTGCTGGAGAGCTTGCGGGTAGGATGAAGCAAGACGGGCAGATGTGGTTACTATTACCGAAATAAATGCAGGCAATCATGCGTTGCAAAATTGCAATCGCTTAAAGGAAAAAAATGAGTTACGACACCATACTCACCGCCGTCGATGGCAAAGTAGCAACGGTTACCTTAAATCGCCCACAGGTCCTTAATGCCCTAAACGATGCATTGATGGATGAGTTGGGCGCGGCCCTATTGGCATTTGATGCAGATGATCAGATTGGCTGCATCATTATTACGGGGAGCGAAAAAGCATTCGCAGCTGGCGCAGACATTGCGAAGATGGCTCAGTATGAGTTTCATGAGGCATATCGGCAGGACTTCATTACCCGCAATTGGGAAACCATTCGGAAAATTCGTAAGCCAGTGATTGCAGCGGTCAATGGCTATGCGCTTGGCGGTGGTTGTGAACTTGCAATGATGTGCGACATGATCATTGCCGGCGATGGCGCCAAGTTTGGTCAGCCCGAAGTCAAATTAGGCATCTTGCCAGGCGCTGGTGGCACGCAGCGCTTACCGAGAGCAGTCTCTAAATCCAAAGCAATGGATCTGTGCCTTACCGGGCGCATGATGGACGCCCAAGAGGCCGAGCGCGCCGGTTTAGTGGGCCGCATTTTCCCCGCCGCAGAATTACTCACGCAAGTGGGCGTGATTGCAAAGACCATTGCCGACATGCCGCTACTCACCACCATGATGGTGAAAGAAAGCATCAACGCAGCCTATGAGATGCCTTTATCGGAAGGCATTCGCTTTGAGCGTCGCCTCTTTCATAGCTGTTTTGGAACGGACGATCAAAAAGAAGGCATGGCCGCATTCATTGAAAAGCGCCCACCTCAATTTAAAAATTCGTAATCGAATTCTTTGCTACGCTTAGGATTTGGCTAGAAATTTTTGCGCCAATGCAACCCAGTAATTCACCCCGACCGGGATTAGCGCGTCATTAAAGTCGTACGAAGGATTGTGCAGGTGGCAGGGGCCCATGCCGTGACCGGTGCTGCGGTGATCGCCATCGCCATTGCCTAAAAACACATAACATCCGGGTTTTTCTTGCAACATGAAGGCAAAGTCTTCTGCGCCCATGGTGGGATCAATGCGGACATTGACCTTGTCTGTGCCCACAAGATCCTGCATGACGCCGATCGCAAATTGCGTTTCTTGTTCGTGGTTAATGGTGGGTGGGTAATTGCGCGTGAAGACAACATTGGCTTGGCAATCAAAACCCTTCGCAACATGCTCAGCAACTGCATTTAAGCGTTGCTCAATCAGGTCGAGCACCTCGTTCGTGAAAGTGCGAACCGTGCCCCCAATCATGGCGCTATCGGGAATCACATTACTGGTCTCGCCAGCATGGAACTGCGTCACAGAAAGAACGGCGGCGTCGACTGGACGCTTATTGCGGGTAATGATGCTTTGCAGTGCGGTTACCACGTGCGC
>CAMDKY010000054.1 GCA_945901245.1 Polynucleobacter meluiroseus
TGATGTACAGCTTATCGTTCATTTATAGCCGAGAAGAGACCTCGGAAGCATTTCGTGCAGCCATTGATGCCTATTTAACCGTGGCTTTAGAAACCAAGGATTACTTGGTATTGAGCCAAAAAAAAGATCCCGAAGGAAAGTCAGAAGTGGCTGAGTCTGTAATCCATTAAGTTATGCTTTATCCATATAGCTAACCCCATGGCTAATTATTGAATTACATACCCCTTGGGCTATTAAGAAAGAAGGGCCCTAGTGGAGAAAGGGGCTGTGGTGCTGAGTAGGGTAGGATGGGCTGCAGTGTATTGGCAGAGCCTAATGGCAGCCCTTTGGCATCACTGAACATTGTAATGTTCCCCATATTTTGCGAACTACCCAATGGCAGTCCTTTGGCATCACTGTACAGGGTGGTGTTACCCATTTGATTGGCTGTACCCATTGGTAAGCCCAGTGCGTCATTAAAGAAAGTCACTTGGGCTTTTACAGGTAAAGCAATCAATGCAAATACAAAGATGATGGCACGCATGCTTATCTCCTCGATGGCGTATAACTAATGCGATTGCCGTTGTTATCAAAATAATTAGTCACGCCGGTAGGGGCGGTAACTTCATAGGCTAAACGATTGCCTTTATTGTCATAGACCCCATTGGTGGCATTAAAGTTATTGGGACTGTTGTTGAAGTTATACGGGCTGTTATTAAAGTTGTAGGGGCTATTGTTAAAGTTATTCGGGCTGTTTTCAAAGTTGTAAGCCGAAGCGCTAAAGGGCACAGCTTGGGCTACAGCAGAGCGCGCAAATAAGGCAGCCTGAGTAATGAGTACGATGGCAATGAGGTATTTCATGGTGACTCCGTATCAATTAGGTGAAAAGAAGCAAAAAGGGTACTAACTACCTTCATGCTAATTACGGGGTGGGTCACCGGGTGAGCTTGTTATTTTGGATACTGGATTTATTGTCCATTACGCCAAAAGAGCCCCATGCTGACCAGCGCATTGTTACTAGCCACCATTCTCCCCTTTGAAATCACTCCCAAAGACGCCATTGCCCCATCCTTAGCTAGGCCCGTAATGGTGACTGCCTTTGTGGACAGCGCCAAGATACTGGGCTTACCCAGACTAAAGCTCAGGGATTCAAACGGCAATCGCTATATCCCTAATAAAGCCATGCTGTTTGAGCCAGCAGCGCTAGTGCACCAGCAAGCTGGCACGGCAGGCGAAAAGATCAACCCGAGAAGGGCGTTTATTCAGGGGTATTTGAAACGATGAGCTCCATAATCAAGCAATCATCAACCAATCCCGCACAGCATTTAGCAAATCGAGATCCGATATGAAGGCGATAGCCCTGCTTCCTTGTTCCAAAGTATTTGGGTTAAGGGCGCTATTGATTGCTACTGCCCTCATTGGAGTGCAGGCCTTTCTGCTAGGTTCTGCACAAGCTAGTAAATCAAATGAAGAGCCCTTTGCCTTAATTGAGCGCCAACGCATTACAGAAACCATCGAGCCAAACGGCACCGTGATTGAAGTAACGGAGATGACGACCTTAATTAATTCGCAGTTGGCAGTGGATAGTGAATCGCAGGCGGATTTGCCGTACAACTCCACCTTTGCCACTCTAGAGGTACTTGAGGCTTACACCATTACCCCGCAAGGTCAAAAGATTCCAGTCGCAGCCAATGCGATTCGGACAGTGGATGAGGACAATAGTAAGGGCGCGGCCATGTTTTCGGATCAAAAGTCCAAAATCATCATCTTCCCAAAGGTAACGCCAGGCTCACGAACCTATTACAAAACACGGCTCACAACCCATACACCCCTAATGCCAGGCTTTTTTGCTACTCGAATAAGTTTTTCTCCGCAAACCGTATTGCATAACTTTGACTACAGCCTGACTTACCCCGAGAGCATGGCGCTGTACACCGATGTACGCGGTCCCATCAAGGTCACAGAGACAATGAGCAATGGCAAGCGCACGGTGAACTACCAATACCAAAATCGCGTCCATGAGAATAAAGAAAGCCATCAAATTTCCTATGCGGACTTTGCACCAGCCATCATTATTTCGACTTATCCAACATATGCTGCCTTTGCCAAAGACTATGAAGACCGGATAAAAGGTAAAGCAGCGGTAACGCCAGAAGTGCAAAAGCTCGCTAACGCGATTACCAAGGGCATACCAAATAGCAAACCCAAAGAGCAGGCCAGAAGCCTCTACAACTGGGTTACCCGAAACATTCGATACGTAGCCATTTACCTTGGCGATGGCGGCATCATTCCGCACGATGCTGATAGCATCATTCGCAACCGCTACGGTGATTGCAAAGACCACAACGCCTTACTGATTGCCTTACTCACAGCCAAAGGCATCGAGGCGAGTAGCGCTCTGATTAATCAAGGCGGAGCCTACGGCCTACCCAAATACCCGGTGATTGGCCCGTTTAATCACGTGATTACCTATTTGCCGCAGTGGGATCTGTATGTGGACTCCACCGCAGAGATGGCACCCTTTGGAGTGCTGCCCAGCGAGCAGATTGATAAACCAACCCTATTAACGGCACTCCAAAAAGTAGGGCGCACACCCAAGCCCAAGGCAGAACTCAATCAAACCATTACCAAAACGGTATTACAAGTAAACCCAAATGGAGAAATCAAAGGCAAATCGCATACCCGCTACGTAGGCGATGCAGAAATCTCTGCCCGTTACAAGTTTGAGGGAGCAGACACCAAGCTATCCGAGAAGATGGTGCGCAACCAGCTCACCAAATTTAGGCAAACGGGGGAGGGGACGTTTAGCACCAGTAATGTCTATGACCTGGATAAGCCCTTCACAAGCCATGCTGAATACTTCTTGGATGCCATGACCAATGTTCCAGGGCCAGGCGCCATGACTATTCCAGTAGGGGTGGCCCCAGGAGAGCTAGCCTCAATCGTGAATACCAGGCCGCCAGAGCTATTTAAGTATCCCTACCGCTGCAGCACCCGCATTGTCACAGAGCAGTACGAGATTGCCTTTCCGGAGAATGTGAAGGTCAGCCGCATCCCCCAAAACACCCGCTATCAAAGCGATGAAGTGAGCTATGAATCACGCTATACGCTAGTGGGCAATAAAGTCATCGCCAGCCGCTCCTTAACCATACAAAGACCGAATGCGGTATGCATGCCAGAAGAGCTACAGTCATGGCGTAAGTTCTATACTGTCTTAGCAAAGGATGTGCGGGGCCAGATTTTTTATGAGTAAATAGAGCATTCAATAGCTCAATTAATCAAGGGGTCGCATATGGCAATGGACAGATACGAACGTTTAGAGAAAAAATGTAGACCGCTTGAAAGCGAATCAATCCTAGCGATGGGCATCACATTTGCCCAAGCAGCTGATATTGAGAGAGCAACCTATATTCATGAAATCCTGAAGGGTCGCAAGCGAAAAAAGTTTGCAAACCAATTACAACGCGAAATGGCTAAATTAAACATGGAGCCAATTTCGTTTCTAATGGAGGCCCGAAATATTACCAAGTCGTATAAACGGAGAACGAAGGGTACAAACAATGTTTACATTGTTCTTCTGGACGGCTTTCAAAAAGATCGATATGGTCTTTATGTAGGTAAAACGTCTAAAACGGTTGAAGAGCGATTGGGCGTTCATAAGGCAGGCATAAGACATTTCGCCAAATGCCATAAAAAGATGACAGTACTTTTATATGGCTTGTTTGAGCACATTAATCCCTTATCTGCGGCTGAGTCAGGAAAGATTGAGGATGCTATTGCGGCTGAACTGAGGGCGACGACCAAGATTAAAACGCATGGTGGATCTAAAAAGAAAGATCCTGTTTAGTAATTGAAAGTGTGGGAGGACGCTGATTTGAAAGTTATGGTGTAAAGCAGCCGGTCTTTCCCGGCTGTCAGCGTGCTCACGTCCTGAAGGAGGCCCCATGGAATTGGGATTTGGCAGAATGCGCACGCTGGTATGGTTTTTTCAATGGAAAGACAATGTCTTCTGGCTTTAAGGCACTCATACCTAATCCCCTTAGCCTTAAGTAAACAAAAACTAAAAATAACAACCAAAGCAACAGCAAATAAATCAACCCTAACTATTTGTCATTACCAGTGGCGCGGCTTTATAAATTCAAATTCCTGATTAACTACAGCTAACCCTGCATTGAATATCCTGGGATCAAGCTCGTTAACAAGTTGCTCAATCCTTGTTTTAGCTTCTTCGCTCCAATTGAGATCATTATCTAATTTGAATAGCATCCATACCAGCACAATTACCCATGCCTCACCACGACTCATTTTGTTTTGCAACTCATGCAGTACAGACTTAAGTTCATCCGGTAACAACTTACTTTCCACATCTTGTATAAAAGCGCTCAAAGGAATATTTGTGTTGGCAATAGCAAATACATCACGTGGCGACAAGGGTTTTTGTTTGACAGGAGCGTTTTGATCCTCTTCTACCTGCCTTCTTAGGAAGGCAGGTATGTCATGCATTTCATCTTCATGATCTGGCTGAGTCCTGTCGTATCTAGCTAAAAATGATTCATCGTGGGATGAACCAGAAGATCTAAATACCCGTGGCGAATCATATTGAATGTCAATTTTTTCGCTTCTAGAGGGGTCTGACAGGCCTGCTGAATTAAATGAGTACTGAATGCTGTCCTGCATAGGGGCCATGCAATGCAATACTGTTTCATGAACGGTGCCAGCACCACCCCAGCCTGCCGCTTGCATTTGTGCAATCTTTTGAAGTTCAGGCAGGTCTGTGGCCTTATCTTCGGCGCTTCTCATATGGACGAGGATGCAATTAGTTTGCTCAGTAATTAGCTGGTAGTCAATTGCTAATTTAAGCTGCTCGCGTTCTGATGTAGAGCTCATTCTTAGAGCAGCACCTAGCCGAGCAAGATTTCCGTCTTCCTTGTGATTTATCGCATCTGCTCTTACTCTGCATCGCTCTGCGCTATTACCCAGTTGGTAGCTTAGTTGAGCGACCGCAGTGGGAGCACGTTTAAAGCCGGCAAGAACATGGTGGGTATTGCCGCCAAAGATGGCGGTATTGCTTCCAACAGTCCACTCCGGAGTGTCATCGGTGCCCCAATTAATTGCAATATCATTCGCACGCGGGAGGTGAATCCGGTTAAACATCCGCACAATTGCAATTTCAATATCCTCATCAGGAGAAACTAACTCACAAGCCCCTCCGGTCATCTCCGCTAATTCCCGCAATAAGGTTTCAGCAGGGGAGGTGCCAACGCCAACAGCAAATATCCGGTGACCTGATTTTTTAGCAGCCTCAATGATGCTAGCGGTCTCCCATACTTCCCCGTCGGTAATCAGAAGCACATCTGCTTTTTTCTCGGTACCTTTGAGTTCGAAAGTGGAAGTCAGCGCTTTTTTAATCTCCGTCCCGCCCATGTCTGCTTGAGTATTGCTTACAAGTACTGAGGCGGCGCCAATGTTAAATTGAGTTACCGGCTTTAAGCTCGAAAATGTATGCTTTACACGACTTCCAAATAAAGAGTAGCTAAAGCGATCATTCTCGCGAAGTTGGCTCAGTACATGATGTAAAGCACGCTTAGCGGATTCAATGCTATCGCCTTGCATAGAGCCCGAACAATCGACCAATATCTTGATATCGGTTTTTTCTTCGATTTGCGTAGCCAACATTGGAGGGCAAAAGCTCGCTAATACCGTACAACCTTCCGGACCCATCTGTTTATCTGGCGTCACAATAAAAAAAGATTGGTTCTCTAGCTTGCTTAGATTAAGAATAAAGTCTCGGTCTAAAAATCCTGATCGAACTAAGCCTACTTCTAAGCAACTATCTTGCTTATTAACTTGTACTTGATGTGATGGGCATTCAACGGTTGCCTTTTCCATGCCGCCAGCAAGTAGTAAAGATAGTGTGAAGGGGTATTCCACAAAGAAGTCAGCCTCAACACCTTGATGCTTCTGAATTCCACCTTCTGTACTATCACCATAACGAGGGGCGATAGTAGTTGGTAGGGTTATGCGTACATGACCTTCCTCAAATCGGAGTAATTGTGAGTAGCTATATTCAATGACTGCCTCTTCTTTCGGTTTTAAATTACCTAAATTGACCGTATAGAGCCCATCTGAATTCTTTTCGAGCATGATCGGGGCATCACCTTCACTGATCGCTTTTTCATAACGGTCCTCAGCTTCTTTCTTTTCCGTAACAACGCCACTCAATCGTTTTCTACCTATTTCTACGCTTAAATCCATAAACGTTGCGCCCCAGCCCATTGGAAAGGTGTAGGTTGTCTCTAAATTCTTGTTCGTTGTGTTTTTGTAGTATTGGCGGATGGTCATTTCCAAAAGGAGGCCATTTACCTTGCCCTTTGCGCTAACGGATTGCAGCGCCATTTGCTCGCCATCTTCATTGGTTAAGCCAACTACTTCATCAAATTCAATCATTGCGTATCCTTTTTAACTTGTTCAAACGCCTGCATTACGCCTTTTAGAAATTGACGCAACTGCTCAGGACTAAGTCCGGCCGTTTCTGGTGATACCTGCAACTCAATGCCATCTGTTACCCATAAGTGACTTCGCACTTCAATATGCCCAGGTCTTTTGCTTCGCTCGGGTAGTGCTAATGGAGCTCCCGATAGCACTTCACGTATTCGTTCAAGCGAAATCCCGGACTCAGATAGCTGCTTAATACGAAGTAGTTTCTCAAGGTGGGAGCTCACATAATGAGCTGCTCGGGTTTGCCCTATGGGCTTATCTAACAGGCCGATCTGGATGTAGTAGCGCAAAGTCCGGGAGCCCACGTTGGATAGGGTGCAGAGCTCTTCAAATGAGTATTTTTTATCTTCCATAGGAATATATTAACACAAGTAGTGTAAATAACAACTGTAAATATAAAATATTTCCATCCTGAGTAGGGGTGGATAGCAGCGAGCCGCTTAACTAAGAAGCTTTGCGCTTAATTAAGTGTTCAATAAAGTGGATTGGCTTTAAGGGAGCGTCAAGCATGAGAAGCATCAAGCTCATTAGGCGATCTTGATAGTCAATAGAATGAGATTTATTAATTGCAGAATTCAATAAAAAAGTCATCAAATACCCTATGCCAAACATCGATCCAAGCAATCAACATTCTTTAGAGCGATTTGTTTTAGCCCAAAACACGTGCTTTGATGAGGTAATAAAAGAATTAAGTATTGGCAGAAAAACGTCGCACTGGACTTGGAATGTGTTTCCCCAAATAGCAGGATTAGGGTTAAGTGAATACTCCACTTATTACACTATTAAGGACTTAGGGGAGGCTGAGGCATATTGGGCCAATCCTTTGTTAAAGGATCGATATGAGGAGGCTTTGCAATTAGTCCTTCAAGCCAAAAAAACAGCAGAGGCTGTATTGGGTCAAACCGATGCAAACAAGCTGCAGTCGTCTATCACCTTATTTTTGGAAGCAGACCCGAATTCTGCTCTATTAAATCAGGTACTTGAGCAGTTGTATTTTGGGGAGCGAGATTTGCAAACATTAGAGCTAGTAAACAGTCGCTGATAGGCTTAAATCCAATACCCCCCTTTGGAGTAAATGCCTGCTTGATGATCGCGAGCATCGTAGAAATTTCCATGGGGCTGAGATCCATCCCAAGGCCCTGGGTAATAAGCTAAGCGGTTAAAGCCATTTGCATCAAGAGCGTCTATTGCCGCTTCACTGCTTTCAAAATCAAGTGAATCAATGATCGCGCAACGGTTTCTCAGTTGGCTGAGTTTGTATGGGCCCATTGATCCTACGGTCGTGTCTAGATCATGGAAAAAGTAGACGGTTACTCCTTGATCTTTAGTTTCAATCAAAGCCCAGTTGTGCTGCAACATCCCAAGGACCTTAACCCACCAGTCTGTTGATTTAACATGAAAGTGGGGTGGGTCGTTTGGATCAAGATTATTTATAGTCATACTTATTCAAATTTAAATGTCTAAAAGGTGAGCGCCCATCAAGATGCGGAATTAATAAAAGTGACCATTCGTATTGAGCCACCATTCTTCAATCGGATTAATTGGATTCTCACTATTTTTAGGTAAATCCAAATTTTGCTTGAGAGCGCGAGTCATTATTTGCGTATAACGTTCTACTGTTAAATTTGTCGACTCATACCATTCCTTCAGCTCCTCGTGACAGGATTTGTTTGTAAATGTCTGTTTCATTAAATGACCCTTTTCACCATGTCTTTCAATTCTGTGGAGCAATTTAGTAAGTTTGGCCTTAGAGGTTTCAGTTGGACACAATGTTTTAATGAACTTTTTAACTTGCTCCCGAGTCTTGGGACTTTTACTTCTTACGGACCAAAACGCTCTATCCTGAAGTAATTGTGATGGAGACATAAAAACTAAAACAGACATTGGCATACAAATTGGCTCTATCCCCTTTGTTTTTCCAGCCCAAAAATTAGGCCCTCTTGCTAAGCATTTGTAACGTTCCCATTCAGTCGGGCTTAAGCCATGGCTACTATTTTTCTTTGATTCAGCGGCATTGCATATCTCATCATATGTCATCGACCCTCTAATTTCATTGGCCTTTTTGCTAATAATTGTTAGGTTTCCCCAAGCATAGCCTGCACTATTACATAAGCGTTCTACAGACCAATCTGAATCGATTTGAAAGCCATGGGTAAGATTAATTTCAGTAATTTGGCAAAAGGATACGTCAATGGCTTTTATTAAACGAGGTGTAACATCCTCGGACACAGTTCTTTTGCGTAAATAGGCGTGGTAGCGAAGTTGTAACCATTTCTTTGTGAAGCGATCTACCTCAGATCTCATTGGAATTTGGGCTACATTGCTCTCGTATCCCCGATAGATTGCTGCATCAGCATTATCTGGTAATGGTTGACGATAATATGCCCAATCTTGACCTATAAGGTAGCCAACTTTTTCTTTTTCTTCATTTTGCATAATGGCATCTCGCGGCAGCATATAAATATCTGCTTTTGGAATGCCATTCATTTCAAGATAGAAAAGTTCACTCATAAATTAATAATAGCGCTGCAGATAGCTCATCTAGTGAGCTATATAGTGATTTAAGATAAGGCGTTACATCAAGGAAATGGTTTTCATTGCTTAGAGTAGACAAGTTAAATTAAACCTACACAAAATGTATTTTTTTCAAATTACGCTTTAACTCATGGTTTGCAAATGGTGTAACGCAAATAGAATCACTAAACAATCAATCGTAGTCGACAAGAAAGGGCAGTAATGGGACAAATACACAGCACGCGTTGCGACTGCGGACAATCGGCATCAGTCACGATTGGTGGTGGCATGTTGAACTTTAAGCATGATTCCCGCTTTCCTTTTTTATTGCGAAGTCTGTGGCCTAGTATCTGTAAATGTACAAGCCGAAAAATTAGAGTGCCCCCATTGCCATTCAGACCAGGTTTTGGAATACGGTAAATCACCCATTTCGATTCGGGTGGAAGGTGACGATCATCCGCGCTTTGAGTGGGGGCATTACAAAGCCTATTGGAAAGGCAATTTATGCCCAAACTGTAAGCAGCACACGATGCGGTTTGGTCCCACTGAAATAATGTTCGACTAGTCAGATAGCCATCTAAAACGTGTCAAAGGATCGATTTACTGTCGATTCCTGCTTCGACCAGTTTCTTTCGAAGCTTCAAGAGCGCTTTTGCCTCAATCTGCCGAACCCGTTCTTTGGTTAAATCCAGCATATCGGCTACTTCCTGCAGGGTTAAATGCATTTGCCGCGCATCGGTTCTGGTATGGCCGTTGGTCATTCTGATCTTGCTCATGGCATCTCCTTTTGCTGTTGCTCTAAGAAATAAATACCCTCTATTTAACATACCATATTCACGTTTCACCTTATGAAATAAATTCATTTATCTGCATTTATTTTTTCATTTCGATTAGGGCACAGGGTCGGTATATGAGCTAGCCCCTTCGTAATCTGTAGCCAATCAAGCCCGACTTTTCCCCACCACAATTCAACCCATTGGAGTATTCATGCCCGTATTAATTGAAGGCGTCTGCGTTCTATTGAAAAAAGGTGCAATCCACCAGCGTTACCAAGGAGGCTACGGCCAATTTATCTTTGATCTAATCGATCAATCCAAGCTCTGGTCTAGTAATGAACTCCTCAGCATTCGGTTTGATGATCATGCAGCAGCGCGCCAATACCTTGAGTTTGTCGCTGCCAAGGGTCTCAAGGTCATCCAGATCAACGAAGAGGACCCCCACAACACCGATGCCTTATTGGTGGATCAGATATTTGGCCCCAGCTTTAAGGTGTATTGGCTTAATTTCTTGAGGGTAAAGCCAAGCGATGATGAGCAAAAAGTACCTCGATCTAAAAAGAACCCGAACAAAGACTTTGAGCGGCTAGTACTTGTCGCCACCGACGATGAAATGGAAGCAATCGATGAAGTGAGGCGGCAATGCTGGAAAAAGGATGAGATCACCTTTCCGAAGGATTGGGAATTTACCCAATCCCAAACCATGGACCTCGATTTCATGCGGATGTCTGAAAACCGCAGCTACTTAGACCACTAGGAGACATCATGGCCCAAGTAAACAGAGAGCAGTGGTTAATGAAGGCAGTAGAGCATATCGTCCCTATATTTGAGCGGGCAGGGTATGCCGTGCCGGTAGTGAAGGTATCGGTTGGATTTCCGAGTACAGGAGGTAAAGGTCGTCATTTAGGGCAGTGCTGGTCTAGTAAAGCCGCAGAAGATGGTATTAATCAAATCTTCATAGCCCCGCATCTGCATACACCTTTTGATTTTCTGGATACCTTAGTCCATGAATTAGTGCATGCAGTAGATAACTGCGAAAGTGGTCATGGCGAGGGGTTTAAACGGATTGCATCAGATGTTGGTCTAAAAGGACCCATGCGTAGTGCTGGGGCAGGAGAGTGGCTAAAAAAAGACTTGATTGCCATCGCAGAAAGGCTAGGGGAATTCCCGCATGGCAGATTAAGTCTGCCAGTCAGAGCAGGCCAAAAGGCAGCAAAAAGACCAGGAGCCAAGTGCGCTAAGTGCGGCTATGAGGTAGTGATGCTCAGAAAGCACCTGGTTTTAGGGCCGCCTATCTGCCCTAAGGACATGTTGCACTTAGATCCGGTTGGGGAATGGTGATCTATTAAACTTTGCGTCTAAGGCCCCATAAGTTTTTGCTGATGGGTTGACGGTTGGCCAAAGGCTGCTGCTACATGATCCGCCTAAGCTAGCTGCTAGGCGAGCATAGTCAATCAAAGAAAGTCCTGGAAGCGATTCTATGTCTTGAATTTGAAC
>CAMDKY010000055.1 GCA_945901245.1 Polynucleobacter meluiroseus
ACTGGTTAATACATCAATTTGGCGTAACAGGGTGACAATTTGTTCGGGTTTAAGACGTTGACCTTTAGCCATGATTAGCACTCCTTTAGGGTGAAGATTATCAAAAATCCTCTCTTTTGGAGTGGTACTAAAAATCAGGTCAGTTCAAACCTATTGTATATGCGTTTTACTGTGTTTTAGTTAGTGCATAATTGGGGAAAATTCAAAATTGTCAATTAAATATTAAGAAAAAATTTATTAAATTTCTTTATTGGCAGCCAATAAGCATGATTGACGATCCGGCACACTGATCCTCAGATCGTCCAAAGTTATGCTTATTATTCAAACCCTTCGCTGGTGAGCGGTAAGTTCTGAATCGACTCTTGTAAGACGCAACTTACCGATCTTTTATGGCGTTCCTCATCCTTAACGGCAGCCTCAAAATCACGAATGCAATGAAGCTCTAACTCTTTGGTTTCGGCTAGCCTTGATGCAGGAATAATGGTACCGCTCTTTAAGAGGGCTCTGGTTGAAGCTACTTAAAAGTTTGGGTGGTCTGTCTATGTAAAAAACCTCGCCAAAATTGTTGTTTGAATTTTCCACACAACTAATTCACCAAGTAAAGTAGGGGTACCCCTTATTGATGCCTAAATTCCAAGACCCCACCGTACCCCGATCCCCTAAATAGCCGCTTTTGTATAGTGATGCATATACATAGTATTTTGCTCAAGGGTGTGGAGTATTTGATATTTCTAGGCGGCACCTTTTTTCTGCGTGGCAAACAACCACACGTAATTGATTTAATATAATAGTGGTGGGATATATATTTTTTAAAACTTATGATTGATTTTCTACCAACAGCAATTGTGTCGTGATTTTTTTACAAGGAAAAATTACTCATATTACCGCCTTAAGTTCTTTGCTCAAATGGATTGAAATAAATAGGCTCTATTGTGTTTTTCTGTATTGGCCTGTACTTTAAAATGAGTACGTCAGCTTTAAACCAAACTCACTGGTGGTATTAGCTGGTTCGTAGAAGCCGTTATAGCGCATGCCTGATGCCACAAAATTAGCGGGATTAGTTTGAGAATCAGCGATGTTCCAGTACTTATAGTAAGGTCCAAAGCCCCATTGGTCTTGCTTATAGAGAATGGTCAGGTTGATGCCGTAGCCTGAGTTCTGGGCATTATTTTGATTACCGAGAAACGGGTTGGCAGCTGCAAGCCCACTATACTGATTGCCAGAGAGCAAATAGTTGTATTCCAAGGTGGTTTCTAGCTTGGCTTTATTGTCATTGACTGCAACACGATGAATAACGCCAATTGGTACGTAGTTATAGGTACTGCGCCGATCGTAACCGAGTGCTCCGGTTGATGTCGTTACCCCTCCAAAAGCCTGATTAAGATAGCGGTAGCCGATACCAATATAGGGCGAGAGCACATAGCCATTAAAGGCAAAATCATGGCCGAGTGCTGCTTTGAAGTTGACGTAATACTGGGGTATCCCGCTGGCAGTACCAGAGCCGCTGTATTTAACGGGACCATTGTTATAGTCGATTTGCCCGAGTACAAACCAGTCGTTCTGAAATGCATAGGTACCAAGGTATTCCGCGCCCATATTGATGGCCGTCATTCTGACCCCCAGACTAGGTTCATCGTATAGATACCCTGATATTGTTAAACCCAGCTGGTTTGCAGATTGGGTTTTGAGGTTTTCAGGAGTGGGTTGTGCTGCAACATAACCTAAGGGTAGAAGCAGTGTCGATATCAAGAGAAGCAGTTTGTTCATGGAATTACCCGGGTTCAGTATTACAGTAAGCGTTTTGTTTATATTTAGCATGGTGTTCACAGATTTAATTTACAATTTTTAGATTTCAATCGCCCACAAGTCCTAGTAAGGATAGACGTTAGCAAAATTTCTAACGTGTTTTTTTCTTCAGGGGTTTTCTTTCATGTGATGCGCATGAAAGCAAGGACTCTGTATTCCGGTTACTGACCATCAAATACCTTTAATTTCAGCTGCAACGAAATCGCCCCATTCACCCGGTCCCCGATCGTGGGAACAATGAACACATTGGCACCAACTCGATCGCCTTCCCAGGTAAGAGCGGGGAGGGCTGCAGCAAACCAGCCGCCGTTATTGGTTTGCGGATAGCCATTAAAGCCGCCTAGGACAGCCCCTAATTTGATCGGCCCAATGGCAATCGGTTGGTAGTAGATGCCAGCGTAATTAGAGTATTCGCGGTTGCTATTGTAAAAACGCCCAATCGTGGCCGAGGCTACGGTACTAAAGCGGTACTCTGCACCCCCACCCCAATTGCCATTATTGAGATTCTTGCTTTGATCAAAGTGGTAGGACACAAAACCCGGATTGATCCAGACTTGACTGCGTTTTTCAGGCTCCACGATCGAAATGAGCTTCTCCTGGGCGTTAGCGAGATTGCTGGTCAATAGCAGTGCCCCAGTAATTGCGGCTACTAGACTCAATCGAGTCCAATGGCTGATGGGAATTCGAGTCAGTGAGGCAAAGCAAGGCATGCAGTAGCGCACAGCTAAAGGGTGAGCACTTTAATGGGCATCATTTGAGGGTGCTATGCGCTTCATCACCAATTCACTCAGCAGGTTGAAAAACCAACTCGATCGCATATTCTGTGGGCTGTTGGCCGGTCTGCTGGAACCACAGCGTCATGGGTCCCGCAGTCAATTGCGCAGGCGCCAGATTCTGAAGTACGTTGCGCTTGAGGTCTTCCGGCCCCATGTGGCCATAAACCAGCATACGGCTAACATCGAAGCCAGCATCAAAGACAGGGGCTCTTTGCAATGCATAAAAAGCGATCGGGTCGGAAGAAACATAGTGAACCAATCGTAGAGTTTTCAGCCTCTGTCCGAACGGAATGTCCCAACGTATGTAATCGGCATCCCCTTTAACTACAGAACCGTGAAGCACGACCGTTCGAGCCTGCTGCAAGGACAGCACACTGGGCTGCAAGGGATTACCGGAGGCCTCATGCCATGTTGCGCTGTTGGGCTCAAGACTGATTCGCTCCATAGGCGACTTGTTGCCCGCTAGGTCGGTCTGCCGCAGCCACAGTCCCGTCAAAGCATTGCCCATGATGGCTAAGCGATCTCCAGTACCAGTTAACCAAGAGCGTGCGTCATCCAAGGAATATTCCCACTGCCCCTGATCCTCGACCCCGGAAACCCTTACCAATCGAGTCAGGTCCTGGGTCATTACGACAGCTTGAACGGACGCTGGGGGCATAGTGTCTAGAACGCAGTTGACCACCGCAATCTCAGAGGTATTACCCATGTCGTCGTAGGAACGAACCCAGATAAGTTTGGCTCCATCACCCTCGACATTAAAAGACTTATCCTGACCTCGAGACCATGTTGCACCCATATCAAAAGAAAATTCCCAGGGGAACGGACTACTGACATCCCAACGACCCCTACTAGTAACGCCGTCAGTCACACTAAGGCCAGTGTCCGAAAAAGTGAGTACGGGTTTGGGGATGAATTTAGTGGTGCTCCCGGGAGTTGGCGACGTTGTTGCTTGAGTATTAGTATCGCCACCACCGCCGCCGCCACAAGCAGCCAAACACAGGGCTAATGCGGCACTAAGTGTGAGCCGAGCGGCCGAGTATCGTAGAGTCAAGGGCATTGTTTACATCTTTTTTTGCAAGAAATTCATACTCGGTAAAGGCACATTACATGCGAAAAATAAGTATTATTAATAAAAATTAGATTATTAGTTCAATATTACAAATAAATTACATTGAAAAGCAGCAATTTAGTAGGGTCATTCAGGGTTGGATAGCATGTTCTTTGATAATCGCATTCAAATAAAAACCGCTTATCGATTCACCAGCGCTTGACCATTGCGAATCACTTCATAATGCAGATGGGGTCCAGTTGATCTACCTGTCGAGCCGACGGTTGCAATCACTTGGGATTGCTGCACCACATCCCCTGCCTTAACGAATAGCACTTGAGCATGGGCATAGCGCGTTATCACTGCATTGGGATGTTTTATATCGACCACATTACCGTATTCAGTATCCCAACCAGCTCGCACCACAATACCATCGCCAGTCGCTTTGATGGGGGTGCCGTGGGCAGCCGGGTAATCGGTTCCCTCATGCCATGCAAGCTGACCCGATATCGGGTCAATGCGATAGCCCAAGCCACTAGAAGGTTTGATAAAGGACGGCAAAGGTAAGCCGGTTGGTAAGCCGCTACCTTCCCAAGTATGCGTTAAGGCCGATTGCATGGCATTCACGCGGGCGCTTAATGCAATTGAATCGTGTACCGTGCGATCTAAACGGGCACCGTAGTGTTCACCCTGATTGCCTAAATTAATAGTCGCCGTTGAGGGCTGGATTGGCCCACCCTGAGCATGACCAAACTGGGTTTGATTGCTTAATTCAATTACCCCGCCACCTTGGGTGCGCAGAAGTTGATTCCGCAAATCATCTAGCTGACTGAGGTTACGCTGCGCCTCATCCATACGGAGCTGCAATTGCATTAATTTAGTTTCGTAATCGCCTTCAGACTGGGCAATGAAGCGGGTTTCTAGAAAAGCATTACGCTCCATGGAAAACAGAGTATTGCGGGTTTGATTAGTAAATCCGACAATCAACCAGCTGATAAAAAAGAGAGTCCCAAGCAAAGCCAGTCCGCCGACAATCAGCTGCCCAATCGAGAGCTGCAGAGCACGCACGCGACTATGCGGACCCATCATGATTAATATTTGCATTTTTACCTCACCCCTGAATTCATTTCCAGAATTGGTTGCATCACTGCCATCACAATACCCAAGACCATCAGGCCCATTACTAAAATAAGTATTGGTTCTAGCAAACTTGTAACTATTTTAGTTTTTTGCTCCGACTCAAATTCAGCATTTTCGGCGCCGTATTTGAGCATTTCGCCTAGCTTACCCGATGCTTCGCCCGACCGAATCAAATGAATCAAAATCGGAGAAAAGACGCCTTGACTACCTAGCGCGCGCGCCAAGCTCGTTCCTTCGCGCAAGCGTAGCTCGGTCGAATCAATCGCTGCGCGCAGCACGGCATTACCTAAAGTGTCCCGCGCGCTGTGCAGTGCCGCCAAAATCGGTACATTTGCAGACACCAACATCGCCATCGTATTAGCAAAGCGGGCGGTCTCAAAACCCAATAGCAAGGGCCCCACTAAGGGTAAATTGAGTAGTGCCCGATCGGCTCTGAGTCGAACCTCTTCTTTGGCCAAAGCACGGCGGCCAAACCAGAATGCAATCGCAATGGCGATGGCGAGCAACCAACCCCAGGTCACTACAAAATGCGATAAACCCAAAACAAATTGGGTGGAGAAAGGCAAATCCTGTTTGGTGTTCTGAAACACCCGAGCGATTTGCGGCACCACATACAACATCAAAAACAAGACAATCAAAAAGGCAACACCGGTCAACATTGCCGGGTAAGCCAAAGCACCCATGGCTTTTTGTTTTAAGGCTTGGCGCTTTTCTAAAAACTCGGCAAGCTGGGTTAAGACTTGCCCCATTTTTCCGGACTGCTCGGCTGCGCCCACTACCCCTTGATACAGTGGATCAAAAGATTCCATTTGAGTCGCAATCGCGCGCGAGAGCGGTAAACCCGAGCGCAGCTCTGCAACGACCGATTGCAATACGGCTTTGATGTGCACCTGGCTGCTTTCATCGGCAAGAACCGATAAGGCTTCTTCAATCGGCACGCCCGAGCGGACCAAAATAGCCACTTGCTTGGTAAGCATTGCCAGTTCGGCCCGGCTGAGTGGCTTGCTTTTAGAGAACCACCGACTCCAAAAATACTGCTTGCCCCATTCGGTCTCCAGCTCAACACTAACCGGCACCAATTGCTTGGCCATCAAGGCTTGGCGTACGGCACGGACACTTTCCCCTTCAACGCTGCCGCGCTCACTCTTGCCGGCGTAACTCATGGCCTCAAAACGATAGCGTGGCATGGCGTAATTATCCTCTGTACTTATTCAATGCGCTTAGTCAATATCAACCGAGCCTGTGACACGCAAAATTTCTTCAGGGGTAGTTTTGTGCTCATTCACCCAGCGCTTGCCGTCGTCTGCAAGAGTTCTCATGCCACCCACGGTGGCTTGTTTGCGAATCTCACTCTCAGCAGCGTGCTGATGAATTAACTCCCGAATCGCTTCATTGGTCGTCATCAGCTCATAAATTCCGGCACGGCCACTGTAGCCTGAATCGCCACACACACTACACCCTTTGCCACCGCAGGCTTGGCACGATAAGCGAATTAAACGCTGCCCTAAAACTCCTAAGAGCGTGGATGAAAGCAAGAAGGGTTCAATGCCCATATCAATTAAGCGGGTGACTGCAGATGGTGCGTCGTTGGTATGCAATGTTGCTAAAACCAAGTGGCCGGTTAGTGATGCTTGTACAGCAATCTGCGCCGTCTCCAAATCCCGAATCTCACCGATCATCACAATGTCGGGATCTTGGCGCAAGATGGCTCGCAAGGCCCGGGCAAAGTTCATATCAATCCGAGAATTAACTTGGGTTTGTCCAATGCCATCGAGGTTGTACTCAATCGGGTCTTCAACCGTCATGATGTTATTAATCTTATTACGTAGGCGCAGTAAAGCGCCATACAGGGTGGTGGTCTTGCCGCTACCCGTAGGCCCGGTTACCAGCACAATACCGTGCGGCCGATGGATCAGCTGATCAAATTGTTTAAAGGTATCGTCTGCCATACCGAGGGCACGTAAATCAAGTCGGTCGTAATTCTTTTCCAATAGACGCAGCACGACGCGCTCACCGTGGGAGGTGGGTAGCGTCGATACCCGGACGTCAATTGCTCTACCGCCAACCCGCAAAGAAATTCGACCATCTTGTGGCATGCGTTTTTCTGCGATATCGAGGGAGGCCATGATTTTGATGCGGGATACGAGCGCTGCATGCAAGTCGCGCCGCATATCCACAATATCGCGTAAATTACCATCAACCCGAAAGCGCACCATTGACTTACGCTCAAATGCCTCGAGGTGAATATCCGATGCACCATCGCGGCTCGCCTGCTTGAGTAAGCTATTGATCATCCGAATGACAGGCGCATCGTCATTCATCTCCAATAAATCTTCCGATACCGGCATCTCTTGCAAGAGGCGGGTTAAATCAACCGCCTCCTCGACTTCATCTACTACTTGCGCAGCATCCAAGTCACCATTGGAGTAGGCGGTATTTAAGGCTTCCATTACTTCTGCACTGGACTGTTCCATGCGTTGTATCGGCCCCACCAATCTCGATATTTCATGCAATACCGACAGGGGCGTTTCTGGGCTATGCAATACGGTCGGAAACTCCCCATCCGCCGCACTCGGCTTCAGCAGAATGTGGTTTGCTCGAGCATACGCAAACGGAATGCGCACCATGCTTACTGCGCCGTAATAGGAACCGGCCCAGACGGCGTAGCTGAGGCTGGCGCGTTAGAGGGTCGAACCGGAATCGGCTTCGTCAATCCAGAAGATGGCACATTGGGATTTACAGGGAGACCTGGCTTCACCAGTGGTGGCTCAATATCCGAAATCCGTGGCAAGTCCTCTTTAGGCAAAATCATGGGGGCTTGCTTAAATTGATCTTCTGTTTTTTGTACCAAGTCGAGGCGGTTTTGGGTAATGTCAGCACTTTGATCACGGTCACGCAAGATGTAAGGGCGTATGAAAACCAGTAAATTGGTTTTGGTGCGTTCTTTGGAGTCCGAACGAAACAAGGCCCCCAAATACGGAATGTCTTTTAAGAAAGGGACACCGCTCGATGAATCGTTGTACTTGTCTTCAATCAAGCCGCCCAGCACAATAATTTGACCATCATCCACTAGCACATTGGATTCAATATTGCGCTTATTAAGAATGATGCCCGACGGGAAAAATGGATTGGCAACAGAGGAGACTTCCTGAAAAATCTGCATCTTGACAATACCGTTGTCGGACACTTGTGGCCGTACTCGCAACGTCAAGCCAACGTCTTGACGCGTTACTGTCTGAAATGGCGTTACCGTGGCTGTCGTTCCCGTTTGCGCGTAGGAACCCGTAATGATCGGCACGTTTTGACCCACCACAATCCGCGCCTCTTCATTGTCGAGCGTAATCAAATTAGGCGTTGACAAAATATTAGTGCCTTGGGTTGTTGCGAGGGCCGTAATTAATGCGGACATGCCATAAGTGCCATTGAACTTCGTCAATAAACCAAGATTCAATCCCTGCGGCGGTGGTATCGGCACGCCACTCGGGTTGCCCGGATTAAGGATGTTATTGACGTTCGACCCCAGGGCAAGGATGTTGGAGCCGGCTGGCCCCTGGGGATTCGTGAAATTCGTTCCGCCAAAGCCGACATTTTGATTGCCAGATCCAACCAGGCCCTGCCACTGAATGCCGAGCTCAGCGGCATTTTTTGAGCTGACTTCCACAATCAAAGACTCAATGTAAACCTGGGTGCGGCGCCGGTCAAGTTGCTCGATCACATGACGCAAATTACGATACAAAGGCTCGCTAGCGGTAATGATGATGGAATTGGTAGCGGGCTCCGCCTGAATAATGCCGCCGGTGGTCGGATTGCTTGAACTTGTTAAGGCCGAAGTCGCCGCACTGCTGCCAGTTGCGCCAGGTGCTGTAGGTGGTGTGGGTTGATTCAACGGTGCATTGGGCGTTACCGCACCAGGCTGGCCTGGTACGCCGCTTGACTGAGCCGATAAAGTAGCATCAGCTGCCACAATGGCGCGCAAGGTCACTGCTAACTTGGTGGCCTCAGCATTTTTCAAGGGTACTACCCAAATATTGCCATTATTGGTAGTTGGCAGATCGAGGCGCGCCACCAAAATCCGAATTTGCCGTATACGCTCGCTACTTGCGCCCCGCACTAAGATGGAATTACTTCGTGGCTCAGCCATGATCAAGGTTTTGAGTGACGGGTCTGCCCCGCCGGTGGATGCCGTATCCAGAACCTTACTCAATATCGTGGCCATGTCCGTTGCAATTGCGTAATGCAATTTAATACTTTGCACATCGCTGGATGTAGGGGCATCGATTGATTCGATTAAAGTGGCAATGCGCTGGATATTGCTGGCAAAGTCGGTAATCACAATCGTGTTGTTGCCAGGATAGGCATTGATGGTGTTATTCGGTGAGACCAAGGGACGCAAGACTGGCAGTAAGCCATTGGCGGATTCAAAATTGAGTCGAAACACGCGCGTAATAATCTGATCACCACCTTGCTGCGATGGGGTCGCCACCACAGCATTACTAATCAGCTTGGCATCGGCTTCGGCAACTACGCGGTAAATGCCATTCACACTCACGAGGGCAAAGCCTGAAGTGCGCAGGGCCGTAGAAAAAGCATCGAGTGCTCTGGCTTTACTCAATGCCCGATTGCTAATCAGATTGATGTTGCCCTTCACTTTGGGGTCAACTAGGATGGTTTGGCCAGTAGCCTTGGCCAAGACATTGGCAACGGATTCAATATCGGCATTGGAAAACGACAAGGTGACGCTGCCCTCATCGGCTACGGTAGGCACTGCTGGATTAAAGGCAGCATTACTCTGCGCTACGCGCTGCGACGATGGGTTTGCGGATTGCGCTGCATTTTGTGCGTATACCACCGGAATCAACACGCTCTCGCCCAGGACGCAGAGAGCCAGCGCGCGCACGAGCCAGCGGCGCAGCGTGTCCCGCCTAAGCAATGGTGTTTTATATTCCGACTTCACTGTGTTCTGCATCTTCTCTTCTAATGCCTTACGTAAAAATACCGACTGATTTCTGCTCAAACGCACTGCTTATAACTTGAGGCGATAACTATTCCCTTCGCGCTTACCAAGCAAGGATAGCAAGCCAACCAAGGAATCTTCCGCCCCGGGCGCTGCTGCCGCTTCCCCCGTAAACTGCAGACCCTTACCGCCGGCTCCGCGCCCGAATTCACCCTCGCCTTTTAAGAGGAGAGGGCCGCTGCTCGTAGACAAAACCCAAGTGCTTGCATTCTGCCCCAAATTCGCTTGGATCTCATAACTGCCCAAAGGTACAACCGGACTAATCGGACTGGTTAAATTCGTGATGGTGATTCGTATTATCCCCGAAGAATTACTCCCATCCGACCCTAGGTTTTCAGCAGTCAGGGCCCATTTCAGATCAGTCCAGCGTGCACTTAAGGTACCCCGGGGCCGTAAGGTACTCCAGGGGTTGCCCAAACCCTCTAGGATGGTGGTCGGCAGGGTAATTTCATTGCC
>CAMDKY010000056.1 GCA_945901245.1 Polynucleobacter meluiroseus
ATCGTCTTTAGCTCTAATAATTAGGGGGTTCTTACTTACTCTAGGGGCTAGATAACATCATCATTTCTGATATAAATTTTATAGGATTATTATTCCAGGCTTGTATTTTTAGTCACTACAGTCTCAATATTTTGGGCATCCCCGTAGGATTACTTGAGCTATGGACGAACGTACAGATCTTTACCATGCTTAATGGTCTTCACAACCTGAATATCCTTAATTTCCTCTGGCTTCACTTTTAGTGGATTGCGATCAAGCAGAACTAGATCAGCCAGCTTTCCAGCCGCAATGCTGCCTTTTGACTTCTCTTCTTTGTATTGGTAAGCGGCCACCGCAGTAAATCCACGCAGCGCAAGATAGGGATCAATCCGTTGATCAGACCCCAAGATGGTGCCTCCGTAAGTCTGACGATTCACCGCAGTCCAAATCGTAAACAATACGCTTGGGCCCGACGATGGAGTGTCATTGTGAATGCCGAACTGCATCCCTTTTGCCTTCGCTGAATTCAGTGGCACCATATTTTTCGCCCTATCTTCACCCAGGATTTTTCTGTAGATATCACCATACATCCAAATGTGATTGGGCATAAATTGGGGCAGAATCTTATTGGCCTTGTATTGATCCAATTGATCGTCACGAATAAAAAAGGAATGGGCTATGGCGGTTCTGCGATCTTCCGTAATGCCCGTCTCTCGGATTGCTTTTGTAATGGCAGAAAGCGTCATATCAATCCCCGCATCGCCATTGGAATAACCGTAATACTGGATGTTTTTTTCGTAGGCTAGCTTTGCGTAACGATCCACTGTTTCTTGCGTGATAACCGCCATACCCCGCCAGTCCTTCGGAAAGCCGGTTGTATCTGCATATGGCTTACTGAAATAGGCCAAACGCAATTGGGGGGCGCCATCGGTGGATACCAAGATCCCCGCAACCTTAAAGCCGCCATCGCCTTTGGTATAGATCCCAAATGGATAATTTTTGTTACTTGCTAACAATTGATCAACCACATCATAGGTTGGCAAGGCAATCAGATCGAGGCTGATTAGCTTTCGCTCCACGGCTTCGCGCATATTCTGAATGTCTTGCGTGGTGGTTTCATAACTTTGTGCAGTGGTAAATCCATTGGAGGCATAAATCGCTTCGGCTTTACGGTAGGTCTCTATGGTTAAGTCCTTGGAATAGCTTCCAAATACCTTAGCCGTTGCACTGATATTTGGACTACCAATCAATTCACCGGTGAGTTTTCCAGTTTTAGAATCAACTGGAATCATGCCTTGTTCTACTTTAGTGGCTTTAGTAATCCCTAGCTTCTTTAAGCCTGCTGTGTTCACAATCCCAGTCAAGGTAGAAATGTTATTCACAAACACGGGTTGATTCGGGAATGCTTTATCCAGCTGGGCAATCGTCAAAGGGCCATCGGTCAGAAAAGCATCTGCATACTCTGCGCCAATAATCCAGCCGTTAAATGGCTTGGCCTCGGCTTTTAGACGATCGATTAGCTGCTGAGTCGTAGTCGGCGGTTTCTTTGAAAAGTAACCTAGATTAACAGCGAGGGTATTCTGCGCAATCAAGGTGAAGTGGCCCCAGGCATCAATAAAGCCTGGTAATAAAGTTTGGCCTTTTAAATCATGCATCACTGGATTGGCGCCAGCGCCATTTAAAGCATCTTTCAATTTACCTACATAAGCGATCTTCTTGCCCTTCACTACAACCGCTTCAACATACTGCGGCTTAGCGCCCTCCATCGTCAGGATATCGCCATTAAAATACACACTGGCACTATCAGCAAATACTGGGGTGGTCAGCAAAAGTAAGCATGCGGCTAAATGCAGTTTGAGGATTTTCATGAGTAAATTAGTTTTTCGTAGATAGAGGGCTCGGTACTGCTGGACTGTAATAGTTAATTATGAACTAAGGTAATAGGCTACCCTGACTCACTACAGCATCTTATGCCAAAGACAAAAACGACCTAGAAATTTCTTCCTAAGTCGTTGATACTACTAGCCATCTAAAGAAAAATCGCCCGAAGGCGGTTTAGTGAACTAGCTTATTTTAAGAACTCTTTCGTTAGGTCATTCTTAGGGTATGGCAACTTATCAACCAGCCAAGTTTTGGATTTACCGGACTTGAATACCTCATTCAGATTGATTTCAATATAGTTCGTGCGATTTGCATAGTTCGCAATTTTCATCCGATTGTTTTTTAAGTCCTTGAGATTAACCCACTGCGTGTAATCAGAAACAACCTGCTTGCCATCGGAAGAGCGAGCGACACCAACAGGCATATCGACGTTGTTCAAGATATGGCCCGCAGCTTGCATAGCGTCAGCGCTATTGCTAGGCTGATAGGCAAACTGCTTTAGATAAGCTGCCCTGACAAAGCGTGATGGCGGGGTGTAATCTGCTGGTAAACCCATTAAGCCGCCGCCTTGACCTAATTCAGTCACATTGGTATTACCTACCGTTACCGAAGCTGTTGCAGTTGAGGTGAGCGATAGGTAGTTGCGCACATTGTTCAGGTGCCAGTCATACGTTGGCGCATTGGTTAGCACTCCAGCGAGATTGTTGTGGATCACCATTTGGCCCTTAACAAACTCAACAATAATACTGTCTCCACCGCGATCTGTTAATACAAGATGCAACCAGGGTGGGGTTGGCAATCCTTTGACTTCGCTCGGATCAAACCATACCTTATATTTTGGGAGCTCGCTTCGCAATTCTTTCACCGTACTGAACATGCCTAAAATAAAGCCGCCCAAGTTCAAGATAGAAACGTAGTTCTTATCTTGCGGTGTAACAGTTTGATATTCAGTAAAACCGGGTAAAAAATTGCCGCTTATCGCGAGACCCGCATCATTTTGACCTTCGAGATAGGCAGGAGGCCCTGCTAAAATGCCGGGCGCAATTGCGACAAAGGCATATTTACTCGACAAGGTTGTTGCAGGTAGCTTCAGTGATGTTGGGGCGCTGAGGTAGATAGGAGTGCCCTTCGGATTTGAGGTCAGTTGCCACTTCATATCAAAAGCCCATTCCATGGTTCTTCCCGCTATAACCGAGCCATCTTTTGCGACGATATTCACGGCGGTACATGCATGACTTGCCATGGGAGCAATTGCCAGCGTTATAGAAACGGAGGCAGCAACTATTTTTTTAATCATGGGCTGTTTCACTGAAACTCCTTAGAGCGGGTTAATTTAATTTGAAAAGCATAGCATTAAAAAGCTAAGCGTTATTACCGGTTCCCTTAACTGGATTTCTGAACAATCTCTGCTTAATCTAGCCCGTATTTCTGAGTCCGGCCGCGATTCCATTGATGGCAATATGAATACCCCTTTGTACCCTATCGTCATGACTACCTGATCGATAGCGTCTTACTAATTCGACCTGCAGATGGTGAAGTGGATCAATATAGGGGAAGCGATTGCGTATCGATCTTGCCAGGGATGGGTTATTAGCCAAACGTACTTTTTCTCCAGTAACCAAGCTTAGGGCATCTACCGTCTTATTCCACTCTGCTTCGATAGCAGCAAATATCCTCTTGCGCAGCTTTACATCAGGAACTAGCTCGCTGTAACGGGAGGCCAATGCCAAATCACTCTTGGCTAGAGCCATATCCATATTGGATAACAAGGTCCTAAAGAATGGCCAATCCTTATACATCTTTTGCAACAGAGCGAGTGCCGCTTTTTTGTCTGCCGTCTTAGGGTGGTTTAAGAACTCGCCTACGGCAGAACCAAAACCAAACCAACCTGGTAGCGTCAAACGGCATTGACCCCAGCTAAATCCCCATGGAATTGCCCTCAAGTCTTCGATTTGCTGGCTAGCCTTACGACTCGCTGGCCGAGAACCAATATTGAGCTTAGCAATTTCCCGAATCGGTGTGGCGTCAAAGAAATACTCCGCAAATCCCGGCGTCTCATATACGAGGCCTCGATACGCATTCATACTTGCTTGTGAGATTGCCGCTGCCGCTTCTAAAAACGCTTTACTCGCTGGCTTAGTTGGCTTTAACAAAGTGGCCTCTAGCGTTGCGGCGACCAAGGTTTCCAGATTGCGCCTGCCAATCTCTGGATTAGCGTACTTGGACCCAATCACTTCACCCTGCTCGGTTAAGCGAATTTGTCCGCGCACCGTGCCTGGCGGCTGAGCCAGGATTGCCTCGTAACTGGGGCCACCGCCACGACCGACGGTGCCACCCCTGCCATGGAACAAGCGGAGTTTGACGCCATGCTTATGTTCCAGCGGCTCAAATACCGTAACTAAAGCAAGCTCAGCACAATACAACTCCCAATTACTTGTGACAATCCCGCCATCCTTATTGGAGTCAGAATAGCCCAACATAATGTCTTGTTCAGCACCGGAGCGCTTTACTAAATCCAAGATGCCCGGCAAGGCATAAAAATCGCGCATGATCGGCGCGGCATTGCGCAAATCTTCAATGGTTTCAAACAAGGGAACTACGATCAGATCGGCTGTGGCTTTTTTACCCAAAACCCCATGCATTAAGCCTACTTCTTTTTGCAGCAATAAAACTTCTAGTAGATCACTGACAGTCTCAGTATGGCTAATGATGTAGTGGCGAATAGCGTCATTGCCAAAGAGTTGGCGGGTTTTCTGGGCCATTTCAAAAATAGCGATTTCAGAAATCGCAAACTCAGAGTATTGATGCCCCACCACACGCAGTGGTCTTGGATCTTTTAAGAGAGATAGCAAAAGCTCGCGTTTTTGCATTTCGGAGAGACTCGAATAATCCGCTTGAATCGATGCTGCCTTAAGGAGCTCTGCCAAAACAGCTTCATGCATATCTGAGCTTTGACGCAAATCCACCGTAGCTAGATGAAAACCAAAGACCTCAACCGCCCTAATCAAGCCATGTAAGCGACGATCTGCCAGTGCTTTTGCACCTTGCGACACGAGCGAGGCTTCGATTATCTTGAGATCCGATAAAAAATCGTGTGCACTAAGGTAGGGGTTTTGCGGCGCCACAGCGTGGCGAGCAGCATCTGTTCCAGTTAAGCGCTTTAAAGTTGCTGCAAGTCTGGAATACATACCAGTGAGCGCCCTGCGGTAGGGCTCATCCTGGCGATGTTCGTTGGTATCTGGCGAGCTCGCCGCAAGTTCTTGCATCTTTTTTGGGAATTTTAGGAGCAGCGCGGATACGGATAGCTCTCTACCCAAGTAATGCACTTCCGTTAAATAGTGGCGCAATACCATTTCAGCTTGCCGAGAAACGGCGTACTCCAGAGTCTTTGCGCTGACATTCGGGTTACCATCGCGATCACCGCCAATCCATTGGCCCATCTTTAAAAAGCTCGCTACGGGATTTCCGGCAAGCGAGTCCTCTAATTCAGCGTAAATCTTAGGAATTTCCCTCAGAAAAGTAGTTTCATAGTACGTAAGCGCATTCTCAATCTCATCAGCAACCGTAAGTTTTGTAAATCGTAATAAGCGGGTATGCCAGAGCTGCAATACACGAGCCCGAATTTGCTCCTCATTGGCTTTCAGGTCTTTATTGAGCAGGGCATCTTTTTGTGGATTATTTGCTTTAGATGATTCTTTCATCTGATCGCGTGCAGCCAATAAATTGGCGATATCCCGCTCAGCCTCCAAAATACTGGTTCTTTGCACTTCCGTGGGATGCGCTGTAAGCACGGGGGAGATCAAACTTGCTTCCAGTGTCTTGGAGATCAGCTTATTGCTTACGCCTGCAGCATGCAGTTTTTTCATGGCCATAAAAATACTGCCATCTTGATAGCTGCCATTGCGCTCATACGCTACGCGGCGGCGAATGTGATGCCTATCCTCGGCTAAATTGGCTAAGTGACTAAAGTAAGTAAAGGCGCGAAGAACTTTTACAGCACTGTCGCTAGTTAGCCCTTTCAGAAGTTTGCTCAGTTCGTGATTGGCTTTCTGATTGGCATCGCGATGAAAGGCCACAGATAATTTTCTGATCTGCTCTACCAAGGCATAGACGGCATTACCCTCCTGCTCGCGAACGATATCACCCAAAATTTTGCCTAATAGGCGAATGTCATCAATTAATGGTAGTTCGGTATTTTTCAAAAAAGTCTAATAATGAATATCCGTGTGTAAGTAACACTATAGCAAGTCCATACCCTTACTGGATAAAACTACGTAAATGCTAAAAAGCTGGGTAACTATTGCTTTTTATTGCATCTATTGACGCGCCGTTATGCCAGCATTAATGATTTACCCATCAAAGAGTCGGAGCGGCAATTTTTCTGGAAACTGGGACGACACCCAGATGATCATCTAAGCCAAAGTGATTTTGGTTTTTAACTTTATATTAAATAAAATCCTTCACTGCTTTTCCCAAATACTCCAGTTTAAGGTTGCTGGTGAGGGCTGAGTCCACGATATTGGGTACTTTCTATTACCGATTCCCAAGCGACTCCAGACATAAGCAACAATAAAAATAATGGTGACGCCTAGCATCACTGTTATGCCAAGGTGGATAAAACCCGCATGTGCTTGAATCATGATGATTGGATTAGCGCCAGCGGGAGGGTGAACGCACCGTACCAGTAGCAAAATAACGATCGTAAGAACAAGCGCAAAAACATAGACCCAAAATGCATCGCCGAATAACTGATAGGCTACGATTCCGATCAAACTACTGATGAGATGAGCCCCAAATACGGCCCGCGGTTGTGCAGCAGGCGCCGTTGTAAGCGCAAATAAAAATAAGGTAGTACCGCCTAGTGATGCTAATAAAAGTGGGGAGTTTGCCTTTGTTGCCCAAAGAGCCAATCCGATGGCTACTGATGAACCAATTAGCACCCAAATTAAACGCAATATTAATATTTTCATAGACCAATGGTAGACATAAAAACTCTGAAGGCAATTGATATCAGTCAGCTTTGATGTCCATAATATGCCAATATGACTGCTAGTAGGGCTGTCGATATTCATACGCTGGTAGGTTGATATGGTCTAGCGTTGGCCTGCGGCAAGTCGAAGACGATGTGTGGTTAGTCAGCTTTACGAATTTCGATATAGCTTACTTTAATATGGAGTCTTCACGGGTACACGATCTAGAAAACCCATTTGGTCCCAGAGTATTGGGGCTGTGATTGGTAAATGTGTAAACCAAATGTCCAGTACGGACCTTTACTTTTCTGGTGGGCCCACCAGGACTTGGGCCTGGGGCCATAGGATTCCGGTTTGTGTTGCTTTACGAAACTCTTCTAATTAGACAGAGGCAATCTTTTTAACCGTATCTGGATAGCGATCTACTAAATGAATCAATAAAGCAGCTTGTGCATTTGGCTTAGCCCGTCCCTGCTCCCAGTTTTCAAGGGTTCTCAGATTTGTTCTTAAGTAGGTAGCAAAAACAGATCTGGAGAGATTTAGTCGCTCTCGAATGGCCACTACTTCCTCAGCATTAATCGTTGCTGCAGGTTTAAAGTCTCTTTCTACTGTACGTAAAGTTGTCTTTCCGAGGCGGGCCTTCTTAAGATGCTCAAACCCTTCATTGATTTCATTGAATAAATTACGTTTAGTCATTTCCGTGCTCCCAGCTCTTTATTTAATAAGTCCATTAGCGCTTTACGCTCTTTCTGACCCAAATCACTCATTTCATCTTTGTCATACAAGGTAAAAAGCCAAAAATGTAATTTAATTTCATACCAATAGTAAATAACTCGCAAACCGCCTCGCTTGCCTTTGCCCCTTTTTGGATCACCAAATCGTAGCTTTCTCAACCCTCCAGTACCCGCAATCACATTTCCAGCCTTAGGCGTTAGAAGTAAAAAGTTCTGCAAATTTCGATACTCATCATCAGTTAAGTAATCTTGGCGATAACGTTCAAATGGTGGCAACTCAATAAAAAGGGCTTTCATTTTAGTATTATACGCAACTTGCGTATAGTTTCAAATAGTCTACAAATGGGTGGTAAAGAGCGAAAGTAAACGCTGAATAGACAAAACCCCCACCATTTCTGATGTGGGTTTGCATTTCTGGTGGGCCCACCAGGACTTGAACCTGGGACCAAAGGATTATGAGAACAGACAACCAAATACAACCATTATGATTTCAATGACTTATAGCGTTTAGTTATCGGTGTGTGAGCTTTTGTGTGGCGAAAATGAATGAATTTGACGGCCAGTGCTCATTTTCTGTAATTTCGATGGTTTGGAGCAATGTTCTAAACCAGATTGCTGTATTAAATGATTGCTCCAAAGAGTTTAATGAATTCAACAGGTTAATTTTTGCAATCAGTCAGGTGTCCATCAAACTGTGTATTTAATAAAAATTGCATAAAAATAGCTTTATTTTTGACAATGTAAACCCAGTTATTCGTAGGGCAAGCGTTACTTTAAGTAACGCTACGGATTGAAACTAAGTAAAGGGCGGGCCCGCGGCCCACGGCTTAGAAGGACTGGCTAATCTGCCGAAGACAATATCTAACAATGGCTTACAGCGTGTAGGTTTGGGGTGTCCGTCAAAACAAGGGTCGTCGTGGTGTTGGGTGGGGTCTCGTGTAGGTGGTCATGATATCTGCAGGCTTTTGTCGGGAAAGCCGACATGCCAATTAATAGCTAAACGTATTCTATTTTTTATAGATCTCACATAGACTGCTAACGATCTTGATGGCGTTTTCATCTGCGATGCGGTAAATCATTTTGGTTCCATCACGGCGACTTGCAATGATTCCAAGTTCTCGTAACGTTGCTAACTGTTGGGATACTAGGGTTTGGCGAACCGCTGTAATCTGAATTAATTCACTAACAGTTCGAGGTTTGGTGCAGAGCTCGCAAACAATCCTTAATCGGATTGGGGTAGAAAGCGCCTTAAGCACTGTTGCAACTTCCTGCACCAACTCATCGGTGATAGCATCATTCCTTTCTTCGATTGCAGTCTTTGGCACGTCTAGTCCTCTAGCTCAAAATACGTATGTTCTATGCGGTATTGGCAATTGGCATCATGGTTACTAACCTTGCCATTAATGTCCGTCGTAAGTTGTTTGCAATACTGACAACGATATTCATAGAGCTTGCCATCCACTTTTTCTTGTGGATAGTCGATGTAGAGTGTTTCTGGATAAAAACTCATTTTCCTCTCCTTCTATACAATTCCATCTATGAAAGCAGTCATCTTCTTTGGGCATGGAGCGCGCGATGTGCGCTGGCGTGAGCCGTTTGATCGATTAGTCAGGATGTGGCAAAACCAATACCCCGACGTGTTGGTCGAGCTGGCTTTTTTAGAGATGATGCAACCTAATTTACTCACGGCCATAGATTCCTTAGGAGGCCAAGGGGCCAAAGAGATTGAGATCATCCCAGTCTTTTTCGGGCAAGGCGGTCACTTGCGTGAAGACTTTCCAAAACTGCTGAGCGAGGCACAAGAACGATTTCCGCATATTCATTTACGCGCTGCGTCTGCGGTCGGTGAGGATGAGTCTGTCTTGCGTGCCATTATTGATTTCACGGCCCGCACGTTTCGCTAAAGCATCCCCAATTAATA
>CAMDKY010000057.1 GCA_945901245.1 Polynucleobacter meluiroseus
CAATCAATTCAAAGTCATTGTCCAATTTATGCTTTCTGAGGCCCGCAAATTAGGCGCCTCTGATGCAGCTGTTGAGATATCGGAGGGCCAAGGCCTTTCGGTCACTGTCCGCAAAGGGGCGGTAGAAACCATTGAGCAAAGTCTAGATAAGCAAATTGGTTTAAGCGTCTACCTTGGCCAGCGCCGCGGTAATGCCAGTACCAGTGATTTTTCACCGGATTCCTTACGCAAGACGGTTGAGGCTGCTTTTCACATTGCACGCCACACCGCCGAAGACGATTGCGCTGGTCTGCCCGATTCAGACCTCTTGGAAAAAAAGCCCAAAAATTTAGACCTCTTTCATCCCTGGATGATTGAGTCAGAAGAGGCTATTGCTTTAGCTCAGCGTGCAGAGGCTGCTGCATTTGCCGTGAGTCCGCAAATTAAGAATAGCGACGGTGCCTCCGTATCGGCGCACCACGCTCATTTTATGATGGGTACGAGTAACGGCTTTATGGCCGGCTATCCCTATTCGCGGCATTTTATTTCCTGCGCACCGATTGCCAGTGGCGGTAAAAAGAAATCGGCCATGCAACGCGACGACTGGTATTCCAGCTCACGCAATGCCCAGGAGCTGGCCAAGCCAGCGGACATTGGCCGCTATGCAGCGCAGCGCGCCTTATCTCGCCTCAATGCCAAATCTCTCAGCACGCGCCGCTGCCCTGTCATTTTTGAAGCACCACTCGCAGCTGGCTTACTAGGCTCTTTAGTACAAGCAGTTTCAGGGGGCGCTCTGTATCGCCGTTCGAGTTTCTTGTTAGACAGCCTTGGCAAGCCAGTATTGCCAACGCATATCGACTTAATTGAGAACCCTCACTTAAAAGGACTTACGGGAAGCTCGCCATTCGACGAAGAGGGCGTTAAGACCCGCGCACGTAGCGTTGTAAGCAAAGGCGTTTTAGAAGGCTACTTTTTATCTACTTACTCCGCCCGCAAGCTTGGCATGAAAACTACCGGCAATGCAGGGGGCTCGCATCACCTGAGTCTTAGTAGCTCAAGAACGCCCAAAGGGGGATTGCCTGCCTTGCTGAAGGAAATGGGTACCGGCTTACTCGTGACCGAGCTGATGGGCCAGGGCGTGAACTACGTCACCGGCGATTATTCTCGTGGCGCTTTTGGTTACTGGGTTGAAGGCGGAGAAATACAGTACCCCGTTGAAGAAATTACCATTGCGGGTAACTTACGTGACATGCTGTTGAACATTGAGCTAATTGGTAGCGATACCTTGGTTCGCGGCACCAAAGAAGTGGGCTCGATCCTGATTGGGTCGATGACCATTGGCGGAAAGTAAAAATACGGTTTAACGCAATACATCGAACAGCAGAAGGGAGCCTTTGTGGAACGCAGATCATTTTTAAAAAAAGTAACGATTGCAACCGGAGTTGGCAGCACTACTTTGGCAGCGCCGGCCATCGCGCAATCTCAGCCCACCCTCAATTGGCGTCTAGTCTCCAGCTTTCCCAAGTCGCTGGATAATTTGTATGGCACCTCCGAAATATTTGCAAACACACTGCGCAAAGCAACCGATGGAAAGTTCAACATCAAGGTATTCGCTGCTGGTGAAATCGTTCCGCCCCTGCAAGTGCAGGATGCAGTACAAAATGGCACGGTCGAGGTAGGCCACACCGCTGGCTACTATTCCTTAGGTAAAGACAGTGCCTTTATCTTTGATACTGCAGCGCCGTTTGGTATGACTGCACGGCAGCAAACAGCATGGATGCTGCATGGTAATGGCATGAAGTTAATGCGCGAACTCTATGCTTCCTACAATATCGTGAACTTTATGGGCGGCCAAACCGGAACCCAAATGGGCGGCTGGTTTCGGAAAGAAATTAAAACCGTCGCTGATTTGAAGGGCCTTAAATTTCGGATTGCTGGGTTTGCTGGCAACATCCTCTCTAAACTTGGCGTTGTGCCACAACAGCTGCCCGCCGGTGAAATTTATTCCGCTTTAGAAAAAGGCACCATCGATGCCGCCGAATTTGTCGGCCCCTACGATGACGAAAAGCTTGGTCTTGCCAAGGTAGCCAAAAATTACTACTACCCTGCATGGTGGGAGGGCGGCGCGTCACTGTCGTTTCTGGTGAATAAAAAGAAGTGGGATGAATTGCCTCCTGCATACCAGGCAGCGTGGGAGGGCGCGTGTTTTCAGGCGCATACCGAGATGTGCGCGAAGTACGATGCCCTCAATCCCCCAGCGCTACAGCGCTTATTGCAAAACGGAGCCGTATTGCGCAAGTTCAATACGCAAATACTCGATGCCTGCTTTACCGCAACCCAAGAGGCCTATGCCGAAGAGTCTGCAAAAAATCCACGCTTCAAAGCCATTTATGAGGATTACCGACGCTTTCGCAACATGGAAGCGCAGTGGTTTAATGTGGCCGAACAGGCATTTGCGCAGTACAGCTTTAATAAAAAGCTGTAGCAGCCAATCGAAACTACGTTTTAGCTTGGCTTACGCTCCAAGGTGACAAAGTCAAAATGAATGTCACCTTCGTGTGCAGGGATGCGTTCTACTTCGCGCCATTGTTCTGGGTGGGGCACGGTAAAAAAGGTGTCGCCACCATCAACTTCAATATCAATTTCGGTAATGTAGAGGCGGTCGGCTAAGTCAAAGACCTGGGTAAAGAGTTGCTCTCCGCCAATCACAAAGACCCGCTCCAGGCCGTTCAAGCGCACGAGTGCATCGCCTAGGGAGCTGGCCACTTCCGCGCCAGTGAGCTGCAGGTCGGCATTGCGACTCACCACAATATTGCGCCTGCCAGGTAAAGGGCGGCCAATCGACTCCCAAGTCTTACGGCCCATGATGACGGGATAGCCCATGGTGACGCGTTTAAAAAATTGCAGGTCAGCGGATATTTTCCAGGGCATTTGGTTGTCACGCCCGATAACATTGCCGTGAGCACGAGCAACAATCATGGAGATAGCAGGTTGAGTCATAGTCAATCGAATTAGTTAAATGGCAACGGGCGCTTTAATGTGGGGATGGCATTCATAACCCACAATTTCAAAGTCTTCAAACGCATAGTCAAAAAGCGAGTCAGGCTTACGCCCGATCACGAGCTGCGGAAGCGGAAATGGCTTACGGGAGAGCTGCAGCTCGACCTGCTCGAGGTGATTGCTGTACAGATGGCAATCGCCCCCCGTCCAAATAAACTCACCCGGCTCTAAGTCGCATTGCTGCGCCACCATGTGCGTCAGCAGGGCGTAACTGGCAATGTTGAACGGTACTCCTAAGAAGATGTCAGCGCTGCGTTGATAAAGCTGGCACGATAATTTTCCATCGGCGACATAGAACTGGAAAAAAGCATGGCATGGGGCGAGAGCCATGCGCGGAATATCAGCCACATTCCATGCCGAGACAATCAGGCGGCGCGAGTCGGGGTTGTTTTTGATGCTGTTGACGATTTCACTGATTTGATCGATGTGCTGGCCATTGGGCGCGGGCCATGAGCGCCATTGGTAACCGTAAATGGGGCCTAATTCACCATCGGGCGCGGCCCATTCATTCCAAATCGAAACGCCGCGCTCTTTTAACCAATCATTATTCGTGCTGCCATTCAGAAACCACAGTAATTCATAGATGATGGATTTGAGGTGTAACTTTTTGGTCGTTACCATCGGGAAACCATCGGCTAGGTTAAAGCGCATTTGATAGCCAAAAACGGAGAGGGTGCCAGTGCCCGTTCGATCGGATTTTTGAACGCCCTGGGCTAGGACGTGCTGCATAAGTTGGTGGTATTGATGCATTCGTTTAACTGTTCGATCTAATGGGAATAGGTAGAGATTAACCCAATATTACGCAGGCTTCTGTACGCCCAGCAATTGCTGCAATTTGGGGGATGTCGTGGTGTATTGCAACTGCACTGGCCGATCGGGAAAAACCACCTGGGCGGCCGAAAAGGCTGCCAATGCCGCCTCATGAAAGCCCGATAGAATCAATTTTTTCTTGCCGGGATAGGTATTGATGTCGCCGACGGCAAAAATCCCCGGGATACTGCTTTCAAAGTGGGCGGTATCCACCTCAATTTGCTTGCGGCTGAGTGCGAGGCCCCAATCGACAATCGGCCCCAATTTGGGGGAGAGACCAAAAAAGACGAGTAGGGCATCGAGCGGGATCGTTTGGCTATGACCATCAGCATCCTCAACTTCAAGCGCCGTTAGCTGATCGTCTCTACTTGCGTAGCCAGTGGCTTGCCCTACGCAAAAAGTAATTTTTCCAGCCGCACACAGATCATGAAACTGATCCAAGATGTGTTTTTCTGCTTTCAATTCACTGCGGCGATGCACTAGAGTGACGTGCTTGGCCGTGGATGCAAAATGAATCGCCCATTCGACAGCAGTTTCGTCACCGCCACAAATCATAATGGCGCGCTGATTGAATTGCTCGGGCTCTTCCACGTGATAGAAGAGCTGCTTGTTTTCAAATGCAGCAATGCCATCGAGTGCTAACTTACGGGCTTGAAACGCCCCTACTCCAGCGGCAATAAAAATGGTTTTGCTGATAAAAGATTGGCCTGCAGTAGTACGAATAAAAAAACGGGAATCGTTTTCTTGCCGTAACTCCATCACCGCTTGATTCAGGTGCATCGGCGGATGAAAGGGGGCAATTTGCTGCAAGAGATTATTGACTAGCTCACGACCAGTACAAACGGGTATGCCTGGAATGTCGTAAATGGGTTTATTGGGGTATAGGGCGACGCATTGACCACCTGCTTCCGGCAATGTATCAATAATGTGTGCCTGAATTTCGAGTAAACCCAGTTCAAATGCTTGAAACAAGCCGACAGGCCCTGCGCCAATAATGACGGCATCGGTTTCAATTGCCTGCACGCTACCTCCCTTTGGATTGACGGCAACCCATCGAGCCTGTTGGACTACTTAACGAGCTGGTCTAATTTAGCGGTGACGTCTTTCCAATCATCCGCATCGGGTAGACCGGCCTTGGATTTAGTAATCGATGGCCAGCCCTGAGCCAGATCCAAATTCATTTTGATGAATGCTTGCTGATCGCCAGGTACATCATCCTCTGCATAAATCGCATTGACTGGGCACTCCGGAACGCAGACGGCGCAATCGATGCATTCATCGGGATCAATCACTAAAAAGTTAGGTCCTTCGCGAAAGCAATCAACCGGACAGACATCAACGCAGTCGGTATATTTGCAGCGAATACAGGCTTCAGTAACAACGTAGGTCATGGTATTGAACGAGGTGGATAGCTAAAAGGACCAGAAGCAAGCAGCCAACAGGGGGCGGCATAGCAACCAGCGTATTGACTCATTTTAGCCGAATTGCCTCTTTTTCCAAGAAAGCTGAAATTGGCTTGGTGTAAAGTGCCAAGAATGAATACCACCTCAAAACCCAAAATCCTTGTCTCCAGAGCTATTTTCCCTGAGGCGCTGGCTGAGCTAGAACAATCCTTTGATGTCATCTCCAATCAGGCAGATGTCGTGATGACCCCAGAAGCCCTTGCCTCGCAGCTGGCTGGGGTTTGTGCTGCATTGGTAACGGGCAGTGAGCGCATTGATGCCAAAGCGCTGGCGCAGGCCAAGGACCTAAAGATTGTTGCCAATATTTCGGTGGGGTATAACAATTTTGATGTGCCTGCGATGACGGCAGCTGGGGTGATGGCAACGAATACCCCTGACGTGCTCACGGATACAACCGCAGACTTTGGCTTTGCCTTGCTGATGGCGACTGCGCGTCGCGTGACGGAGTCCGAGCGCTGGATTCGGGATGGGAATTGGAATCAGTGGTCGATTGTCACTAATCCCTTAGGTATGGATATCCACCACACCACGCTTGGCATTATTGGGATGGGCCGCATTGGCCAAGGCATTGCTAAGCGTGCCTTGGGCTTTGGTATGAATGTGATTTATCACAATCGCAGTCGCTTACCCGAGGCCGATGAAAAGGCTTGCCAAGCACGCTACGTCGATAAAGAAACCCTACTCAAAGAGGCCGATCACGTGATTTTGGTACTGCCCTATTCGGCTGAGAGTCACCATACGATTGGCGCAAAAGAAATTGCACTCATGAAGCCCACCGCAACACTAGTGAACATTGCCCGCGGCGGGATTGTGGACGATGTGGCGCTGGCTGCAGCGCTTAAAGCAAAGACCATCTTTGCGGCAGGCCTCGATGTATTTGAGGGCGAGCCCAAAGTGCATCCGGATTTATTGGCCTGTTCAAATATCGTGTTAGCGCCGCATATCGCAAGTGCAAGTGAGAAAACCCGCAGGGCCATGATTGCATTAGCCGTCCGAAACGTCCGGGCAGCACTGGCTGGCGATAAACCGCCAAGCCTGATTAATGCCGAGGTGTTTGCGAAGTAAGTCGAGGCTTTGCCAGTACAGCTGCAAAAAGACCGACTTACTCGGTTTCGATTTCGTCGGGTAAATCGCGCAGGGCAAGCTCAATACCACCGAACTTATCGGCTACCCAGTTGTAGACTTTGCAGGCAATCCAAAGCAAGCCAAAGCCGAGAAGGGCATTCAGTATTAAAGCCGATACAACGGTAAATCCTGGAATTGATCCGTCGCGCACGAATGCCACAAAGAGGGCCAATAAGACGATGGGAACCGAGAAGCAGAGGTAGACTAAAACCAAGGTTTTGGCGGTATGCAGCGGGTCTAAATAGACAATTTCTTTTTTCGTAAATTTCATAATTGGTGCAATCTTAAAGCAGTCCCTCAAAAAGCACCACATTTACTAAGTCGCCGGCAGCAATATTGCCTTGCTCGTGACCCAAAACAATGAAGCAGTTAGCCTCACTCATCGAGCGCAAGATGCCTGCGCCTTGACTGCCAGTGACCCGAACCTGCGCCCTGCCATCAGGACCGATTTCTAAAATTCCGCGCTGGTATTCGGTTCTGCCCGGCTTTTTACGAATCGCTATTGATGCAATTGCTTGGGTCAGTGGCGGTCTAAGCTGGGATGCCCCGCTGAGTTGCAACAGAGCCGATTGAACAAATTGATAGAAGGTGACCATGACTGCCACGGGATTGCCGGGTAAGCCAAAAAATAGGGTGCTGCGTGGGGGATGTTGATTGGGAACGGGCTTTAATGTGCCAAAGGCCATCGGCCGTCCAGGACGCATGGCAATCTTCCAAAAGCCCACATCCCCTAATTCCTGCATGACCTGTTTGGTGAAGTCAGCCTCGCCAACCGAGACGCCCCCCGAAGAGATAATCACATCAGCCGTTAGTGCTGCTTTTGCAAAGGCGGTCTTTAATGCCAGTGGATCATCCTGAATGATTCCGCAATCGAGAACATCAAGGCCTAAGCGATTAAGCAGCCCCATCAGGCTATAGCGATTGCTGTCATAAATACTGCCTGAGTCTAGAGTCGCCCCAAGGGACCGTAACTCATTGCCCGACGAGAGGATGGCTACCCGCAGTTTGCGTCTTGCCGTCAGCTTGCTGATGCCGAGCGATGCAGCCAAACCCAAATCCGACGGCCGCAGAATACGTCCCGCCCTAATCGCCACAGAGCCTTGTGCCAAATCTTCTCCGCGTAGGCGGCGATTCTCCCCACTTGAAACGACACTTGATTCAAATTGAATGCGCTCAATCCCATCCGCAGCAAGGGGAAGTTGTTGCGTCATCTCCTGCGGTATGACGGTATCGCATTGGCTGGGCATCAATGCCCCCGTCATGATCTTGAGGCATTGGCCTGCTGCGAGCGAACCGGTAAACGGAGTGCCTGCAAAAACAGTGCCCACAACCATCAGTTGAGTGAGGGGACCACTGCTAAGTTCTGTTCCCCGAAAGGCAAAGCCATCCATCGCTGAATTGTCCGCAGCCGGTACATCAATTGGCGATAGTACATCACTCGCCAAAACGCGATTGAGGCCTTGATCGAGTACGACCGATTCGGTCTCGGTAACTACACCTGTGCGAAGTAATTGATTTACGAGATCAGAAATGGCCGCGCGGGTTTCTTCGACCGTGAGTCCAGTACTCAGTAAATGCGGGGCATTGGGCGAGAGGGGTGAGGAGCTCATCGTGGACGATCCTAAAATAGAATTCAGTTTGAGGCGTGTAGAGTTTGCTCTAAGGCCTGCAATTCTTCTGGCGTATTGGTATTGGCAAACGCTGCTTCATCGGCAAAGACAACCGTGCTCGATGGCAGTGCTTCGAACCAGCGGTCAATTTTGCGACCGCCTTGATCTAAAAATGCCTGAAGGGATTGCTGAACACTGCGGCGCATCAGGCAAAAAACGGGCTGAGACCAGGTTGTACCCATTGCATCTACGCTGGAGGCGTACACGAGATCCGATTGTGTGGAGATCATTTCCTTTAGTAGCTGCTCACTTAAATTCAGAGGAAAGACCGGCGAGTCGCAAGGCACCGATAAAAGGTATTCGGTGTTGCAGTGCTCGAGGCCAGCCGCAAAGCCGGCAAGTGGACCAGCGAAATCCGGGTGATGGTCAGCTATGACAGCATGACCATATTGCGCGTAGCGATCGTGGTTACGATTGGCATTAATCAGGATGGTTGTGACTTGAGGGATTAACCTGGCAATGGCATGTTCTATCAAGGGCTTTCCTGCGAAGGAGACTAAACCTTTGTCGATGCCACCCATTCGCTGGGCGCGTCCGCCCGCCAAAATGAGGCCGGTAATCTCAGCATGCACAGTGATTAACCACCAATGTAAGACATCTCTACTTTGTGCGCCGAGCGCCCAAGCACTGCTGTTGCTTGGCCGCGGATTTCAGAGTAGTTATCGTTACGCACAGACCAGGTACCCATAATGGCATTGGCAATCTCTAAATCGCTGCTGCCAGAACGCAACATGGTCTTGAAGTCATAACCTTGGCTGGCAAATAGACAGAGATAGAGTTGACCGTCGGTCGAGATGCGGGCGCGACTGCACTCATGACAAAAGGTTTGGGTCACACTGGAAATAACACCGATTTCACCAGCGCCGTCGAGGTAGCGCCAGCGCTGTGCAACTTCACCAGCATAGTTAGCTTCAATTGGCTCTAGCGGATAC
>CAMDKY010000058.1 GCA_945901245.1 Polynucleobacter meluiroseus
GTTTGGGGAATATATCTACCTTAGTCATCCCTTCATTTTCTCCAAGGCTAGCTAAGATGCGGCCATCATAGTCCACAACCATTGACCGTCCAAAATAACTATATGAGGCATCCTTACCAGTCTGATTTACGGCAACTACATAGGTTTGATTTTCATAAGCTCGGACTTGGTTTGTAATGTCCCAAATGTGGTCCCACGGATACATATATTTAGAAGGGCGTAGGATGACATTAGCACCTTTCCAAGCAGCCTCTCTAGCAATTTCTGGGTAATCAAAATCAGAACAAATTGCCATAGCTAGCTTTGAGCCTTTTGGACCATCACATACATTCATCTCTTCACCAGGCGTCCACGGCTCTTTAGGGCACCAAGGAAATATTTTTCGGTATTTTAGTGCTACTTTACCTTCATCACTAATTATGACCATTGAGTTATATGGTTTACTTCCTGGAGCATCACCTTTTTCAACTACAGAGACACATAGCCAGACTTTTTTCTTCTTTGCAATTTCACCGAAAGCATCAGTCTCGGGTCCGGGAATAGAAGAGGCAAGTGATAAATGGGTAGCATAAGGATTAAAACCAAAGCCATGAGTTGTGTACTCCGGAACAACAACAAGATCAACTCCAGGAAAACTAGCACAAGCCTGGTTAACGTACTGCTCGATGCGAGCTATGTTACGTTTAACTCCTTCAGCGTCAGCCGCGGCATCGGGCGAAAATTGACAAATTACGACACTCATTGCGTCTCCGCAGGGATTCATTGCTGGCATTCAAACCTCCAAATATAGTGATGAAACAAAAAGTTATATAAAAAATATTTAAATTAAACAGTAAAACGTGACTTAAAACGCTCCATACCGACAGTAATGCTTTTAACTTGTGTGTATTCATGCATTGCAACCGATCCGTGTTCGCGACCAATCCCGCTGAGTTTGTAACCTCCGAAGGGGATTTCAGATTGATAACCATAGGAGTTGAGGAAAACATTGCCGCATTCTAAAGAATCAGCAATATGGTGACTCTCACGTAAATCATTACTCCACACATAGGCAGCTAAACCAAAGTCAGAGTCATTAGCCATATCAATTGCATCACTTAATTTGTCATAAGGCATAACGCAGAGAACAGGGCCAAATAATTCTTCACGTGATACGGTCATTTGATTTGTAACATTTGTTAAAATAGTTGGGGGAAGAAAATTACCCTGTGACAAACCTGAAATACTGGACTTCTCTCCGCCACAGTAAACTTTGGCACCCTCTTTGATGCTGGCATTAACAAGGCTTAAGATACTCGTAACTCTTTCAGGAGTCATCAGTGGTCCAAGTTGAGTGGCTGGATCAAGCGGATCACCCATTGGAATTTTTGCAGCCTTAGCAGCTAACTTTTCTACAAATTCAACTTCCATAGCTCGAGGTACGAACAAGCGACTACCGGCAAAACACACCTCTGATTTTCTAGCGAAAGCTTGAGTGAGAACACCGTCGATGGCCTCGTCCATATTTATCTGGTTACAAACTATAATTGGACCTTTACCACCAAGCTCAAGAACAGTTGGAGTGACTGTCCTGACTGCCTGCTGCATAATTTCATGACCACCTTCTGTTCCGCCAGTAAATATTACCTTTCTGACATGAGGATGTTCAACGATTGCCTTACCAACTGTACGCCCAGTGCCAAGTATGATATTAACCGTACCAGGTGGGAATCCAGCTTCATCAACGAGATGTGCAAAACGCATTATGCTTAGAGGCGCGACTGCAGACGGCTTTACAACCATAGTATTTCCACAAGCTACTGCGGCTGCGAAACCACGAGCCATAAGTTTAAATGGTGTATTCCATGGCACAATTTGACCGATTACTCCATAGGGTTCACGGCGTACGAAGTTAAAACGATCACCTAAGTCTTGATAAGTTCCTTCAATTTTGCCAGCAAAACCAGCAAAATACTCAAGGTGAAGGACTGAAGTAGAAATTTCCATTCGCGTCTCGCGGATTGGAATGCCGGTGTCCAAAGATTCTAGTCCTGCGAGGATTTCAGTGTCCCGATCAACTAGTTGGGCAAGTTTAAATAGCAATTTGCCACGAGCACGGCCTGTAAGACTCTTCCAAGATGGGTTTTTGAAAGCAGTATGTGCAGCCTGAATAGCAGACTCCACCTGACTTGAAGAGGCAGGTGATAATGAAACTATTGGTTGATTGTTGTAAGGATTAGTTACAACTATCTGATCATCACCCAAACCATCTACAAATTTACCATTGATGAGTAATTTTTTTGAGATGTTTTGTGAAATCTCAGCAGCACTTAATGTTTTATTGTTCATCTCTTCTTTCAGTAAGTTTTGAATTAAAATAATTTTTCTAATACGTCTATCGTAAATCCTGTAAAACTTAACAACTTATTGCCGATTAGTACTTATTTACCTTGCAATAGATACTCATCTTATATAAGACGACTTATTAATACAACTAGTATTAACCCTAAGTCATTTAAGTAATTTTTGCTTTGTTGATCTTTTCCCAACAAAGTCACGAATTTAAAAGTTAAATAATGTTGTTTTTTTGCACATTTTAAAAAATAGGGGGATCTTGATGGCAACGAAGTGTGTCGCTTAAGCCAACTAGTAAAGAAAAGACCTTAGGCCCAAAAGATTGGTTGCGGATCTAAGCAACGATAAAAGCAATCTAAAGAAGTTGATTAAAGAAAGATCTAAAGTCAGTTAAAAGACACGGGCTTGCGGTGTGGGTTCGTCAACCCTACAGATTAGCGTCGTCAAAGGAATAAATTTTTCGGGTACTCATGGTGGAGAGTAACTTGAGTCTCAGACTACCTTACTAGAAGATGGTTTTCGATTGACTGGGCAAAGCGTCATTGATGCGCTTAATCGCTTAAGTAAATCGCGCAAATTACCAGCATCCATATCATTCGATCACGGTACGGAATTTACCTCACTAGTGATGGATGGTTAGGCGCATGTTAACCGCGTTGGTTTGAGTTGTACCCGGTTTCACAGACACTTTGTTAAGGTGTTAAATGGAACTGGAGGTGTTATGAGTACCAGAAGACGATTTACATAAAAGAAGCAAAACGGATCATTGAAGCTTGGGGATGTGAAATTACCAACGGTAATCTCTGCGGGATAATTAAAAAAGGCCTCACGGCTCTTTAGGAACTTCAACTCCAAATGAGTACGTAAAGCATGGTCATAAAAGCAGGTCATGAATAACAGGATTCTAGTTTTAGACCCTCGGTTATTGAGGGGGCGGTCAATAACTATCACCATGCTCCTCATGAATACCTTAGAGGCCGCCGAAAAAGCCTCCAAACGCTAGTCCCTTTGCGCAATTGCACGCTAGCAAGCGCATTCCATTAAGCTAGAGGGATGACTACCCATCCCAATACAAGCCCAATCCATTCCGAAAATCCATTACTCCATTTTGGCAGGGGAATTGCTGCCTATTCCCAAATTCGGCCTGAACATATTACGCCTGCCATGGATGCTTTGCTGTCGGAGGCAGAATCGGCGGTAGCAATCGCAACCAGCGAAGCAACTCCGCCCACATGGAATGACTTAGTAGAACCGCTGGAAGATGCCACTGAGCGCCTGAGTCGTGCATGGGGCGCAATCTCCCATTTAAATGGTGTGGCTGATACGCCGGAACTGCGCGAAGCCTATGGCGCAATGCTGCCAAAGGTAACGGCATTCATGTCAAGCCTAGGACAGAATCTGGCTTTGTATGAGCGCTTTAAATTACTCTACCAAAGCCCCACTTTTGCATCACTATCCCCCGACCAAAAAAAAGTCATTGAAAACTCCCTGCGGGATTTTCGCTTGGGCGGCGCCGAATTGCCCGAAGCACAAAAACCACGTTTTGCTGAAATCCAAGATCAGCAAGCTGAACTGGGTAAGGCCTTCTCCGATCACGTATTGGATGCAACCAATGGCTTTACTCATGTAGTAACTGATTCTGCAGAACTCATTGGCTTGCCAGCCGATGCGATTGCCGCTGCGGCTGATACGGCAGAGCAGCAAGGCAAAACAGGCTGGGCTTTTACCCTGCACTTTCCATCCTATTACCCGGTGCAGCAGTATTCAGAAAATCGGGCATTACGGCAGCGCCTGTATGAGGCCTATGTTACGCGCGCGTCCGAACTGGGTCCAAAATATGGCGAAGGTAAAGTAGATTGGGACAATACCCAAAACATGCTGGATCAATTGCGCCTGCGCAATGAAGAAGCACTCATGCTCGGGTTCCAAAATTATGCTGAGCTGAGCATTGCCCCCAAAATGGCGCGTACGGTCAATGAGGTCGATGGCTTTTTAGTTGATATTGCAGAGCGCGCTAAACCATTCGCAACAGCCGATTGGCAAACCCTGCAGCAGTTTGCCCGTGCTGAATTTAATTTAGGCAGCACAAAAGACGATCCAATTCAGCCCTGGGATATTGCCTTTCTCTCGGAGAAACTCAAACAAGCGCGCTATGCCTTTTCAGAAAATGAACTTAAGCAGTACTTTCCCCTGCCCAAAGTACTCGATGGCCTCTTTGGCTTAATTCAGACTCTGTTCTCCGTTCACATCAAGCCTGCTGACTTACCCATTTGGCACGATACGGTTCAGTCTTTCTCGGTCAGCAATCCGGATGGTGAAGTGGTCGCCTATTTTTACCTTGATCCCTATGCGCGTCCCGGTAAGCGCGGTGGCGCTTGGATGGATGATGCCCGCGGTAGGCGCTTATTACCGGATGGTGAGGTGCAAGTACCGGTTGCTTACTTGGTCTGCAATTTTGCAGCGCCCGTCAAGGTCGATGGCAAGCTAAAGCAGCCCACCATTACCCACGATGATGTGATCACCCTCTTCCATGAAAGCGGTCATGGCCTGCATCACCTCTTAACCCAAGTGGGCGCTCTTGGTGTTTCTGGCATCAATGGCGTTGAATGGGATGCCGTAGAACTACCCAGTCAGTTTATGGAAAACTTCTGCTGGGAATGGGAAGTCCTCGAAAAAATGACGGCTCATGTCGACACCGGCAAGCCACTCCCTCGCGATCTGTTTGATAAGATGCTAGCCGCTAAGAATTTCCAAAACGGCCTTGCCACTTTGCGTCAAGTGGTTTTCTCCTTGACTGATTGGCGTTTGCATTCCTCCTTTGATGCAGTACATGCCGAAGGTCAGGCTGTTATAGGCATCGCCAAAACAATTGGCGATCAATTTAATGTTATTCCCCAATCCGCCTTGTCGCGCTGGCCCAATACCTTCAGCCATATTTTTGCGGGGGGATATGCCGCAGGCTATTACAGCTATAAATGGGCCGAGGTACTCTCTGCAGACGTTTACGCCGCCTTTGAGGAGGCGGCTAAATTAAGCGGCAACGTGATCGATGCCAAGATGGGCTTACGCTACCGCACTGAAATTCTGGAAGTCGGTGGTAGCCGTTCGGCTGCAGAATCCTTTAAGGCCTTCCGCGGACGCGATCCCTCGATTGATGCTCTATTACGCCATGGCGGACTGATTGAAGAGTTGGCTACGAACTAATCTGTAGCCGAGCTTAGAGTTTGAGCTCAGCAATCACGGGAGCATGGTCGGAAGGCTGCTCCCAGGTACGCGGCTCTTTATCTATCCGACTAGCAATGCAGTATGTTTTAAGCGCTTCGCTTAAAAGTATGTGATCTATGCGCATGCCCGCGTTTCTTCTGAAACCCATCATGCGGTAGTCCCACCAGCTAAATGTTTTAGCAGGCTGATCAAACAGCCGAAATGAATCGGACAGACCCAAGCCAATCAGTTGCGCAAATGCATTGCGTTCCTCAGGCGAGACTAAATTTTGACCAATCCACTTCGCGGGTTCATGCACATCACGGTCTTCGGGGGCAATATTAAAGTCGCCCAACAAAGCTAAACGGGGATTAGCAATGAGTTCAGTCTGCAGCCAGGTTTGCAGTACCTTTAACCACGTTAACTTGTATTGAAACTTGTCGCTATCGGGTGATTGGCCATTGGGAAAATAAGCAGAGATCAAGCGCATGGGTTGCTTGCCCTTGAAACAGACCGTCGCGGCCAGAATGCGTTGCTGCTCATCCTCAAAACCCGGAATATTTCGTACTGTCTTTAAAAAGGCGGTCTCGCTATCCGCAGCAATCGATGCTAAGGCAGCGCGGCGTAAAAGAATGGCTACGCCGTTGTAAGTCTTTTGGCCCGCAGCATGGCTAATATAGCCAGCCGCTTCAAACTCCGCATGCGGATACTTATCGTCGGTTAGTTTGAGCTCTTGCAAGCAAAGTGCATCGATTGGCGTATGGGCTTTTTCTTGGGACTCAAGCCAGCGCAGTACCTGGGGCAAACGTACTTTGATCGAATTCACATTCCATGCAGCAATCCGCGTTACATCAGTCATCGATACCCAATTCATGTAATTTGCGGGTAATGGTATTACGACCAATCCCCAAACGCTGAGCCGCTTCAACTCGCCGACCGCGGGTAACCTCAAGCGCAGCTTGCAGTACCGCTTTTTCAAAGCGCGATGTCAAAGCATCAAACACATCTTTTTGCCCGTCCTGCAGCATTTTAACGGCGATTCGCCCGAGTCCGCCCTCCCAGTCTGCAGTCGAGGCTCTTTGCGGCAAGGTAGTAGTGCCCACAACTTCATCTGACATCATTACCTCAGCAATGCCGCTATGCGCATCTAAGTCGGCAGGTAAATCACTAACACCGATTTCGGCGGCCGGAGACATGACTGTTAACCAATGGCACAGGTTTTCCAATTGGCGCACATTACCCGGAAAGAGCTTCCCGGAAATGGCTTTCATAGCGTCGTCCGATAAACGTTTGGGCTCAACTGCAAGGGTTTTGGCACAATGCTGCATAAAATGGCGGGCCAAGACAGGGATATCCTCGGCGCGCTCTCGTAGGGCCGGGAGGCGCAGCCGGATGACATTCAAACGGTGCAATAAGTCTTCTCTGAACAAACCAGCAGAAACACGGGATTCTAAATTTTGATAAGTTGCCGCAATAATGCGGACATTGGCACGAATCGGATCATGCCCACCTACCCGATAGAAATGACCGTCCGTTAAGACACGCAACAAACGGGTTTGCAGATCAAATGGCATGTCACCGATTTCGTCTAAGAACAAAGTACCCCCATCGGCTTGCTCAAAACGACCTCGGCGCATGGTTTGCGCCCCCGGAAAGGCCCCGCGCTCATGACCAAATAGCTCAGCTTCAAGCAGGTCTTTTGGAATAGCCGTAATGTTAAAGGCAACAAATGGCCCCTTGGCGCGTGGGCTGTGTTTATGCAGTGCTCTGGCAACGAGTTCTTTTCCAGTACCTGACTCGCCCGTAATCAGGACCGTCGCATGGGACTGGGCCAAACGGCCAATCGAGCGAAAGACCTCTTGCATCGCAGGAGCCTGCCCAATAATCTCCGGGGTTTCTTGTTGCCAGTAACGCGGCTCTTTTGACGCTGGCTGAGCGCGCTCGCTCTCCCCGATTGCCCTGCGGATTAATTCAATCGCTTTTTCAAGATCAAATGGCTTTGTCAGATACTCAAACGCACCACCCTGAAATGACGATACCGCCGAATCCAAATCAGAATACGCCGTCATCACAATCACGGGCAAATTGGGGTGGCTTGCCTTGACGTGCTGCAGCAGATCGAGGCCATTGCCCCTAGGCATCCGAATGTCTGAGATTAAAATTTGCGGCGCCTCATCTTCAAGTGCATTGAGCACGTCGTTTGGGTTCGTAAAGCTTCGGTGGGATAAGCCCGCGCGTGTCAATGCTTTCTCTAAAACCCAACGAATCGACTGATCATCGTCCACAATCCACACTGATTTACTCATGCTGATAACTCCTGCTTACGATACGGTATCTGAATATGAAAATCGGTCCTGCCGGGCTGACTCTCACAGGCAATGAATCCTTGATGTTGCTGTACAAACGTTTGTGCCAATGTGAGGCCTAATCCACTACCGCCCTCGCGGCCGCTGACCAAGGGAAAGAAAATACGATCCCGAATCTCATCTGGAATACCGGGGCCGTTATCGATTACATGTAAATCCAGTGCTAGCTTGTAGCGCTGTTTTGCAATCGTGACCGAGCGTGCTACGCGCGTACGTAACTCAATCACTGCCGTACCGCGGCGCATCTCTTCAGCCAATGCTTGCGCTGCATTATGAACAATATTGAGTACCGCTTGGATCAGCTGCTCTTTGTCGCCAATAATGTCCGGTAAGCTCGTATCGTAATCGCGAATAATGCGCAATCCATTAGGGAACTCAGCGAGCACTAAACTGCGGACGCGCTCGAGGGCCTCATGTAAATTAATGAGCTCGGTTGTATGGGCACGGCGGTGCGGCGCTAACAGACGATCAACCAAGGTTTGAAGGCGATCCGATTCTTTGATGATGACTTGGGTATATTCCCGCAGACCTTTCTCTGGGAGCTCGAATTCCAAAAGTTGAGCGGCGCCACGAATGCCCCCCAAAGGGTTTTTAATCTCATGCGCTAAGTTGCGCATTAACTGCTTGTTGGCCTCCACCTGCTGCGTCACGCGCTCATCGCGCTCACTGCGCAACTGCTGGTCAAGCGGGAACCATTCCATCAGCATGAGGTCCGGCTCCTCCAATAAAGCAATCACGACATGCGCTGGAACAGCGTCATAGTGGATGGTGTTTGGAAATACATGCAGAATCATTTCTTGACGCTGGGTTGCCGTAACGTTGTTCGCAACCTCTTCAATCATTCCATTAAGGCCTGGATTATCGGCAAACAGTTCATCCAGCAAATGACCTACGATGGCCTTCCGGGAGAGTTCGAGCGCAGACTCAGCGGCTGGGTTGGCGTAAAACAAATGCTTCGTCTTGCCATCAAAAATAATGATGGCATTGGGTAACTGATCCAGCAAGTTCGGAACAAAAGGGGCAGCCGAAGCTGCCCCTTTGAACGAATTGCGCAATACACCTGCGCT
>CAMDKY010000059.1 GCA_945901245.1 Polynucleobacter meluiroseus
AACGACCAAAACCGTCTGTACCAAGCACCTCATAACGGCGGCCTAGGTGCTGAATTGCCGGTCTAATTTGATCGGCGAAGGTACGCACATAATCGGTTGCTGCAATGATTGGCCCGCTTGTATCTTTAAGGCACTGCTCGACGTGCGACAGCTGAGGCGCTACTGTCGGGTTCAATAAATTAGCACGGTGCACCGTATTCCAGTCACGCCCTAATTCGGTAAAGCTGGTACAGCCCCACAAGTCAGATGCAATACCCCAATCCGCGTGCAGTAGTTCAGCGGCAGCAATCACCTCACGGAAAATGGTTCCAGAGCCAAGCAGCTGAACGCGTAACTTTGCATTGGCATCACCCACCGAACGCAACTTATACATGCCCTTGATGATGTTCTTCTCAGCACCTACTGGCATTGCTGGGTGAGCATAGTTTTCGTTCATCAAGGTCACGTAGTAGTAAACGTCATCTTGGGCATCCAGCATGCGACGCATACCATCCTGAATTACTACCGCTAACTCAAATGAAAACGTAGGGTCGTAGCTAACGCAATTAGGAACCGATGCGCTCCAAACATGACTATGACCATCTTCGTGTTGCAAACCCTCACCATTGAGCGTGGTTCTACCAGCCGTGCCGCCCAATAAGAAACCGCGGCTGCGCATATCGCCTGCGGCCCAGGCTAAGTCGCCAATGCGCTGAAAGCCAAACATCGAATAGAAGATATAGAAAGGCAACATGGGCACACCATGCGTGGAATACGCCGTTGCCGCCGCAATCCAATCGCACATACCGCCCGCTTCATTGATACCCTCTTGCAGAATTTGACCTTGTTTATCTTCACGGTAGAACATCAGCTGATCCTGATCTTCGGGCGTATAGAGTTGACCGAGTTGATTCCAAATACCCAGCTGACGGAACATGCCTTCCATACCAAAGGTGCGTGACTCATCGGGAACGATGGGTACCACGCGCTTACCTAAGGTCTTATCGCGAATCACAATATTAAGCATGCGCACGAAAGCCATGGTAGTGGAAATCTCCCGGCCTTCACTGGTTGCTTCGAGTAAAGCCGCAAAGGCATCTAAACCGGGTACCGGCAAGCTTTCTGCTTTCATGCGGCGCTGGGGTAAATAACCACCCAGCTCTTGACGACGTGCGCGCATGTACTCGAGTTCAGGACTGCCTTCCGGAAACTTGACAAACGGAATGTCATCTAGCTGCTCATCTTTGACCGGAATATCGAAACGATCACGGAAGCGACGCACATCATCCGGGCTCATTTTTTTCGCTTGGTGGGCAATGTTCATGGCCTCGCCCGAGGCGCCCATGCCGTAACCCTTAATGGTATGGGCTAAGATAACGGTTGGCTGATTTTTATGCATAACCGCCGAGTGAAAGGCAGCATACACTTTATGCGGATCGTGACCACCGCGATTGAGGTTCCAAATGTCCTCGTCGCTCCAGTCAGAAACCAAGGCCTTTAGCTCTGGAGTATTAAAGACGGTCTCCCGAACATAGGCGCCATTTTTAGCTTTCATGGTCTGGTATTGGCCGTCAACAATCTCACCTAGGCGCTGCATCAGAATGCCTTTTTTATCGCGCGCAAATAGGGCATCCCAATGACCACCCCATACGACTTTAATCACGTTCCAGCCGGCACCCCGAAACTCGGCTTCCAGTTCTTGAATGATCTTGCCGTTACCCCGAACAGGTCCATCTAAGCGTTGTAAGTTGCAGTTCACCACAAAAATTAGGTTGTCCAACTCTTCCCGGCCGGCCATACCGATGGCACCAAGCGACTCCGGCTCATCAGTTTCACCGTCGCCCAAGAAAGCCCAGACTTTGCGATTGCCCGCATGGATGAAGCCCCGGTCTTCCATGTAACGCATGAAGCGCGCTTGATAAATTGCCATGATGGGGCCAAGGCCCATGGACACCGTCGGAAACTGCCAAAAGTCTGGCATGAGCCAAGGATGTGGGTAGCTAGAAATACCTTTACCACCAACCTCTTGACGGAATAAATCCAATTGACTTTGTTCCAAGCGACCCAGCATGTACGCGCGCGAATAGATACCCGGTGCCGAGTGGCCCTGTACAAAAATCAGATCGCCGCCATGCTCCGCACTGGGTGCATGCCAGAAATGATTGAAGCCAACATCGTACAAGGTAGCAGCTGACTGGAAAGAGGAAATATGGCCGCCAACGTTGGTGTCTTTGTTGGCACGCAAGACCATCGCCATCGCATTCCAACGGGTGTATGAACGGATCCGGTGCTCAATATTTTGATCGCCCGGTATACGCGCCTGCAGCTCAACCGGAATCGTGTTGATGTATGGTGTTTCTGCATGGAAAGGTTGATCAACCCCGTTGACCCGCGCATGGGATATTTGCTGATCGATTAGATACGCGGCCCGTGCAGGCCCCACTGCGCGTATTACGCCATCAAGAGCATGAAGCCATTCTTGGGTTTCAGCGGGATCAATATCCAGTGCATCATTTTGTGATTTACCTAAAACCGGTTGCGGAACTGCGGCCATGACGTGTCTCCAAAAGGTCGATGATGGTGATGTGTTCACTCTACTGCGGATATTCTAAAAACCACTAAAGTGCTTTACAAGTAATTTTCCACATAATGATAGTATTTCTCATAATATGGTATTATATTGCAGTGCAAATAGCACAATATGAAATTAAACGCGATGGCATAGGCGGATACACTAAGGGTTTACAACAACGACCCAATTTATGAAGTTTCCTTTCGCCTTTCCAGCGGGCTTTAATTCCAGCAGTTGGTTTCGTCGAATTCGGGGTTTTAGACTGGTCTACACCCCGCTGGTAGCCATTGTCATTTTTACAGTGATGATGACCATCATTCTGGGTACCCTGCAAATGCAGGAACGCAACCAGCAAGAAAATGCCCTCTTTCGGGAGCTCTCCTTAGTAAAGCAGCGCGTGCAATTGCGCTTTGCCAACAACACTGAAGTATTAATGTCGCTTAGTCGTGATCTAGGTAAGGTCAATGGTGATGAAAAATCCAAAGTCAGCGCATTAAAAGAAGCTGAAGCATTCTTATTTAATAACCCCGAAGTAAGCCAATTAATTTGGATAAGCCGGGATCAGGAACGGCAGTGGATGATGCCGCCTCCGAGTCGCACCAACTCCTGGTTTGATCAAGCGCCGTATGCAAAAGAACTGAAAGCACAGCTTTATAAAACCATTGAACTCACCGCCAGCACAAACCGCCCAGCCTTTAGTAATTTCATGCAAATTGATTTGCCCAGCGAAGAGCCAATGGCAAAGGAACGCCGGTCCCTTTTATGGCAGACCATTCCGATTGGCGCTGATGGCGAGATTACCGGTGTCATGGCCGTACTCTATTCGGTGCAAGGGATCATGGAATATGTCATCCCGCCAGAACTTAAAGGCCTGTATCGATTCAGCTTAACTACCGATACTGGTCAGGTCTTAGCGATCTCCTCAGACCGTAATATGCCGCCGCGCTCCTTAACCAACCAAACTAGCTTAGACCTCGGTATCTTGAGTCCCAATGCCATCTTGCGCGTCGATACCTATCCAACACCAAGTAACTTAACATTTAAGATGTTGCTCGGGGTGGTGGTTGGTCTTAGTGCGTTTGTGATTTTGAGCTTGTGGTCGGTTATTAAACAAATGCAGGTTCGGCAGTTGGTTGAAGCCAGCCTGCGCACCGAGACTAACTTTCGGAATGCAATGGAAGACTCCACACCCGTCGGAATTCGGGCGCACGATATGCAAAAGCGCATTACCTACGTGAACCGCGCCTTTTGTGAAATGACCGACTGGGGCTCAGAGGAGTTGATCGGTCTTCAGCCGCCCTTTCCATTTTGGCCAGCAGATCAACAAGAATCACTGCTTAAAAAAATGGAACTTGCCCTCAGCGCAAATACCCACCATGAAATGAAAGGGGGCATTGAGGGCGTGATTCAGCGGCGCGACGGCAAACGAATTGCAACGCGAACTTACATAGCCCCACTCATTAATGAAAAGGGTGAGCAGACGGGTTGGGTTACTTCTTTGGTGGATATCTCAGAGCCTAAGCGCATTCGTGAAGAGCTGGCCGCTACGCAAGATCGCTTCATTACAGTGCTAGAGGGTTTGGATGCAGCGGTCTCGGTGATCTCAATCGAAACAGGGGAGCTACTCTTTGCCAATCGCTTTTACCGTGAGCGTTTTGGCAATACCTCCCAAGGCCACATTGACTTAGCAAATCATGAAATGGACCCCGCCCTGTTGCAAGGACTCGAGGAAGATAATGTTGATCCTTTGGCAGGCCTACCCAGCTCTGAACTCAATCAAAGTCGGCAAACCGAATCACAAGAAATTCAGCTGATTGGCGATGAATCCAAATGGTACGAAGTAAGGCGCCGCTTTATTCCGTGGGTGGATGGTCACCTGGCTCAACTCTTAATTGCAACCGACATTACTTTACGAAAAAATACCGAGGACTTAGCGCGCCAACAAGAAGAGCGCATGCAATTTACCAGTCGCTTAACGACCATGGGTGAAATGGCCTCATCTCTGGCGCACGAATTAAATCAACCGCTTGCTGCTATTTCAAACTACTGCATGGGGGTTGCCAAACGACTCTCAGGACAGGCCGATCAAACCCTCTCAAAAGAGTTACTACCTGCACTGGAAAAAGCGTCTGAGCAGGCCCACCGCGCCGGGACCATCATTCAGCGCATTCGCGGCTTTGTCAAACGCAGTGAGCCGCAGCGCAAAGATTCTGATATCAGCGTAATCGTGGCGGACGCAGTGGGCTTAGTCGAGATTGAAGCGCACCGCCATCGCCTTGCAATCGTGGCTGAACTAGCATCCAATTTACCCAAGGTCAGCCTAGACCCCGTTTTAATTCAGCAAGTATTAGTCAATTTACTTAAAAATGCACTCGACAGCGTGCGAGAAGAAGCGCCGCTTTCCTCCCGCTGGGCCGTGCCGCCCATCAAAATCAGCGCCAATGTAGAGACCAGCACTTTCCCTGCCATGCTACGGATACAGGTAGTCGATAGTGGGCCAGGCGTAGCCGATGGCATTATTGAGCGCATGTTTGAGCCCTTTTTTAGCACCAAATCGGATGGAATGGGCATGGGACTCAATATTTGCCGCTCCATTATTGAATCCCACCATGGGCGGCTGTGGGCTAAAAACCAATACGACCCCAATAGCGGTAAGGCAGTTGGCTGCACCTTTACAATACTATTACCATTGGAAACAACGGATACAGAAGCTAGCGCCCTCGCGTGATGCGGATTTAGATAGACCAAGCGGAACTGACTGATGAACTTAATGAATACCTCCAACCCCAATCCAACTGAGGTCGTGTATGTTGTTGATGACGATGAGGCGGTACGCGATTCCTTAACCTGGTTATTGGAGAGCAATGGCTATCTGGTGCGTTGCCATGCCAGTGCTGAGCGCTTTTTACAGTCTTTACAAAGTACCGATAAGTCGACGATTTCTTGCGTCATTCTGGACGTGCGTATGCCGGGTATGTCAGGCCTAGAACTACAAGAGCGCCTGATCAGTGAAAACCTGCCGATGCCAATCTCTTTTATTACCGGTCACGGTGACGTTACCATGGCAGTTTCAACCATGAAAAAAGGGGCAGTTGATTTTATTGAAAAGCCCTTTAAGGAAAATGAACTTTGCACTCTGGTTGAGAAAATGCTGACCAAAGCGCGCACGGATTACAGCCAAGCCAATCAGCGTAAAACAACCCAAGGCTTGCTGGGTAGATTAACTGGGCGTGAGCGCCAAGTGCTCGAGCGCATTGTTGCTGGGCGCCTGAATAAACAAATTGCGGATGATCTCGGCATATCCATTAAAACCGTGGAAGCCCATCGTGCCAACATTATGGAAAAGCTCAACGTCAACACGGTCGCTGATCTCTTGCGCTTAGCCTTGTCTGATCCACAACCGACTTAATTTCCTCTGCCGTTTTAGTCAACGCTCTTTTTATCATCTATGCCAGCACAACTACTTGACGGCGTTGCCCTCTCCAAAAAAATCCGCACCGAAATTACAGCACGGGCTGCCATTGTTACCGCCAAAGGTAGGCGTCCCGGTTTAGCGGTGATTGTGGTGGGTGACAATCCCGCTAGCGCAGTCTATGTTCGCAATAAAGTGAAGGCATGCGAAGAGGTTGGCTTTCATTCAGTACTTGAGCGCTATGAAGCGGAGATGAATGAAGAAGCACTTTTGGCTCGCATTGCCACCTTGAATGCGGATCCCGCCATTCATGGCATCTTGGTGCAACTCCCCTTGCCCGCGCACATTGCATCCGAGCGGGTGCTCGAGGCCATTGCGCCGCAAAAAGATGTGGATGGCTTTCATGTGGCCAATGCCGGCGCCCTCATGGTCGGCGCGCCGGAATTTAAGCCCTGCACGCCCTATGGCTGCATGAAATTACTCGAGAGCATTGAATACCCCTTACGCGGTGCGCGCGCAGTAATCGTTGGCGCATCGAATATTGTGGGCAAACCGATGGCGATGCTCTTATTGCAAGCCGGCGCCACCGTAACGATTTGCAATAGCAAAACACGGGATCTTGCCCATCACACCAAAGATGCCGATGTCTTAGTTGTTGCTACAGGCAAGCCCAAAATGATTACCGGCGATATGGTCAAGTCAGGCTCGGTTGTGATTGATGTCGGCATTAACCGCTTACCCGATGGTAAGTTGTGTGGCGATGTGGATTTTGATACCGCAAAATACATTGCTAGCTGGATTACCCCCGTACCAGGCGGCGTTGGCCCTATGACCATCACCATGTTGCTGATGAATACCTTAGAGGCAGCCGAAAAGAAAATCAAATATTAAAGGCTATCACTGCTTAACTTATATCGACCTAAATATCTCTTTGAAAGGCATTCAATAACTTGGAAGATGACAGCTTTAATATTCAAGAATTAATACTCGGCTTTCATGCCATTGACTACCTCCCAAAAAAAGTAATACGGTTCAAAGCTAAAGTAGAGTCACTTTTAATTCCTATCATGGGGAAAAATAGCGATGAAAAATCTTAGCTTTCCCAATAGTAAGTTACAAGTCACCTGCGTCTGTAGTATCCCCCTAAATCCGCACATTTAAAAAGTTGAGTTTTCTGTTGTTTATAGCAGTATTTACAACAGGAGGTTCACATGAAGTCACGATTTACAGAGACCCAAATTGTCGGGATATTGAAGGAAGCCGAAAGCGGATTACCGATCGCCGATTTACTCAGAAGCCACGGTATTAGCGGCGCCACTTTTTATCCCTAAAGGGATTCCCTTTGGTCATAGTGGCGATCCAAATATGGGGGTCTTGAAGCTTCTGAGCTCAAACGAGTAAAGGAGCTAGAGCAGCAGCTCTCCGAATATAAAACCATGGTTGCTGAACTGACCCACGATAACCGAGCGCTCAAGAACTTAATTGAAAAAAAGCTCTAGCGCCAACCGGTAAGCGCGATGCAGTCGATTGCCTGGTTGGCGAAGAAGCAGTACCCATTACACGGGCGTGTGCTCATTTGGGGCTGACTAGGTCATCGTATTACGAACGCCCAAGCAGTAGAACTAAGGCTGATGAGCCCGTCATTGAAGTGCTTAATCAAGTAGTTGCTAAAAATGGGCGCTGGGGTTTTAGGCTCTATTTGATTGGATGCGCAATCAGGGATATGCATGGAATCACAAGCGCGTATGGCGTATTTACAAGGAGATGGGCCTCAACTTATCCAGAAGAACCAAAAAACGGATCCCTAAGATGCCTAAGGTGCCGCTCATTGCGCCAACCCAGTCCAATACGATGTGGGCCTTAGATTTTATGTACGACACCATGCATTACGGCAGACCCTTTAGAACCCTGAACGTCATTGATGAATCCAACCGTGAGATCTTGGCTATTGAAATCGATATCAGCCTGCCAGCAGCCAGAGTAGTCAGAACGCTCGAGCAGTTAGAAGAAATCCATGGTCTGCCCAAAGCGATACGTCTAGATAACGGGAGTGAACTGCTGTCTGCGGTCTTTATGGGCTGGTGCGAAGAAAAAGGGATTGAACTGCAATTTATCCAGCCGGGCAAACCACAGAAAAATGCCTTTATTGAGCGGTTACACAAAACCTACCGTCATGAAGTACTCAATGCCTATTTATTTGAAAACCTAAGGGAGGTACGTGAAATTACAGAAAACTGGATCACGATTTACAACGAGGAAAGACCGCACAGCTCTCTTGGAAGAATACCGCCTAGGGACTACCGAGCAAAGGCAGAAAACAACACTTTAAGAATATCGGCTTGACGGGTGATACTACACCGGCAAACGTAACTGAGCTCATTTTTTAATACAAGTATTTAAAATTAGTATAAACCACTAGACATAAATTAAATAATACGTGTTAAATTAAAAAAAACAGGAGATGCAAATGAAATTATTTTTTCAACTTAAAACTTTGAATTTAGTATTTTTAAGCCTACTTTCACTCTTCATGGTTTTTAATGTAAGTGCACAAAGTTGGCCGGATAAACCTATTCGCATAATTGTTCCATTTCCTCCAGGTGGTGGGACTGATACTTTTGTAAGACCCCTAGCAATTGAGCTCTCCAAGCAATTAGGGCAACAAGTATTTGTTGAAACTAGATCTGGTGCCGGTGGCACCATTGGTGCTGCCGCTGCTGCAAAATCACCAGCTGATGGATATACCATTCTTGCGGGAGCAGTCCACCATACTGTCAATGAATCTGTTTATAAAAATCTTACTTACAGTCTTAGTAAAGATTTGATTCCTGTCATCTCTATAGCTTCTGTTCCAGATGTCCTTCTGGTGAGTACTAAATTACCTGTATCTTCGGTAGAAGAATTGATTGCGTATTCCAAAAAAAATCCCAACAAGGTAAATTTCGGGTCTTCTGGCAACGGCACTACGAGGC
>CAMDKY010000060.1 GCA_945901245.1 Polynucleobacter meluiroseus
TAACCATTACAGGATCAACACTCCGCCCTAGGCCGGTTGCATTCAAGCGTGAAATTGCCAAACAGCTGTTTGAGCGGGTCTGGCCGATCATGAATCAAGGGGCTTTAAAGCCTGTGATTTATAAAACCTTTCGCTTAGACGAGGCAGCAGAAGCGCAGCGCTTGATGGAGTCAAGCGAGCATGTTGGCAAGATTGTGTTGACGGTTTAATACAGGCTTAGTTACCCCATGCGTCCTATCACGGTAATCGGCAATTGGAAAATGAACGGCAGTCAGTCTGCATGCCGTCAGTGGATTGAGACCGTATGTGCAGAAATGGAGAAGGGCATGCCGGCGGGTCGTCGCTTTGGTTTATGCCCGCCTTACCCCTACCTTTCAGAGTGCAGTTTACAGATTGCATCGCGCCCCTCGGCTGGACTGTTTCTGGGCGCGCAGGACGTATCGGCTGAAATGGACGGCGCTTTTACGGGTGAGGTCAGTGCAGCCATGCTGCATGAATTTGGCTGCAAATATGTTTTAGTAGGGCATTCAGAGCGTCGTGACCGATTTAATGAATCCGACCGATTGATTGCGGAAAAAGCGCTGCAAGCATTGGATCAGGGCTTAACCCCAGTAATCTGTGTGGGCGAAACCGCCGATGAGCGTAACTCAGGCAGGGCGGTCGAAGTGGTACGGTCTCAGGTTTCCCGGCAAATTGCGATTTTGCAAGATCGTTTGGTGGATTCCTTGATTGCGTATGAGCCAGTATGGGCCATAGGCACCGGTAAGGTTGCCAGTGCGCAAATTGCACAAGACATGCACCGCGAGATTCGCTTGCAGTTAGCAGAATTCGATGTAGATGTGGCATCCCACGTGGGGATTCTATATGGCGGGAGTGTGAAGTTCGATAATGCAGTGGAGCTATTTGGCATGCCCGACATTGACGGCGGATTAATTGGTGGCGCTTCCTTAGATCCGCAGGAATTCTTGGCTATTTGCCGAGCATAATTTTTTATTGGAGATAAACCATGGAATGGTTAAAAACGGCGTTGATGGTGGTGCAAGTGGGTTCTGCCCTGGCAATCATCTTATTGGTTTTGTTGCAACAGGGTAAGGGTGCCGATATGGGCGCAGCCTTTGGCTCAGGATCATCGGGTAGCGTTTTTGGGGCCAGTGGCTCCGCTAATTTTTTGTCGCATTCTACAGCCGCCTTAGCAGTGGTTTTCTTTAGTGCAACGATTGGTTTAACGTGGCTTGGTAATAAAAAGCCTGCGGAAACCGGTGTTTTATCGGGAAGTACTGCGCCTGCTGCACCTGGGGCAGCTGCGCCAGTAGCACCAGCGCAAGATCCCTCTAAGCCTGCGGTTCCTAAATAAAAAATTAACCTACAAAAATGATCGTATTGACATCGTTTTTTGTAGGAATTAGGCCCGCTAGCAAAAGGCCTAATGCAGTAGAATTGATGGGTTTTACGAATGCCGACGTGGTGAAATTGGTAGACACGCTATCTTGAGGGGGTAGTGGCTTAGGCTGTGCGAGTTCGAGTCTCGCCGTCGGCACCAATTCGGGACTGTTTTGCGTTAGGTCAATTTTAAATTTTGGCTTTTAGTTCATAATTGAATGCGTTTGTTGGGATATTTTTAGAGTTAATTTAGGACTTAAAACTGCCTTCACATCAGGATTGCTTTGGACCTCGCTAATTACTTCCCCATTTTGCTTTTTATACTGGTCGGTATTGCCGTCGGTATTGTGCCGATGTTCTTGGGTAAGGTTTTAGCCCCATCCCGTCCTGATGCAGAAAAACTGTCTTCCTACGAGTGTGGTTTTGAGGCATTTGAAGATGCCCGCATGAAGTTTGACGTGCGCTATTACCTCATTGCCATCCTATTCATTTTGTTTGACCTTGAAACGGCGTTTTTATTCCCATGGGGAGTCTCCTTGCGTGACATTGGTTGGGTAGGCTATACCGCAATGATGATTTTCCTTTTGGAATTCATGGTTGGGTTTGTGTACATCTGGAAAAAGGGCGCTCTCGACTGGGAGTGATTGCTATGGCACTGGAAGGCGTACTCAAAGAAGGATTTATTACCACCTCTGCGGATCAGTTGATTAATTGGACACGCACTGGATCACTGTGGCCCATGACCTTTGGCTTGGCTTGCTGCGCAGTCGAGATGATGCATGCCGGCGCTGCGCGCTACGATTTGGATCGCTTTGGCGTGGTTTTCCGTCCTTCGCCGCGGCAGTCTGACTTAATGATTGTGGCAGGGACGCTCTGCAACAAAATGGCTCCCGCCCTGCGTAAGGTGTACGATCAAATGCCCGAGCCCCGCTGGGTGATTTCCATGGGCTCTTGCGCTAATGGTGGTGGCTACTACCATTACTCTTACTCTGTTGTACGCGGTTGCGACCGTATTGTGCCGGTCGATATTTATGTCCCCGGCTGTCCGCCCACTGCAGAGGCCTTAATCTACGGCATCATTCAGTTGCAAGCCAAAATTGGCCGCACCAGCACGATTGCGCGGAAAGCATAAGTTATGTCTGAGCGCTTAATCCAGCTTCAAGGCCACCTCGAGCGCGCGCTGGGTACCCGAGCAAAGTTCATCACGCTGGCTTTGAATGAGTTAACCCTGGTAGTGAGTGCAAACGACTACCTTGAGTCCGCACTGATTTTGCGTGACGATCCTGCCTTATGCTTTGAGCAACTAATGGATTTGTGCGGCATTGATTACCAAGATTACCTCGATGGCACCTACAGTGGACCGCGCTTTGCCGTAGTCAGCCACTTGCTGTCGGTAAAGCACAACTTGCGTCTGCGTGTACGCGTATTTGCCCAAGACGATGGTTATCCCCTGGTTTCATCATTGACGTCAGTATGGAGTTCAGCCAATTGGTTTGAGCGCGAAGCCTTTGACCTCTTTGGTATCTTGTTTGATGGGCATACCGATTTGCGCCGCATCTTGACCGACTATGGATTTATTGGGCATCCATTTCGCAAAGACTTTCCGATTTCTGGGAATGTGGAAATGCGCTATGACCCCGAGTTGCAACGCGTGGTGTATCAGCCAGTTACCATCGAGACCCGTGAAGTAACGCCTCGCGTAGTCCGCGAAGAGCAGTACGGAGGCCCCGTTTAATCATGGCCGAAATTAAAAATTACACCCTGAACTTTGGTCCACAGCACCCTGCAGCACACGGCGTATTACGCTTAGTGCTTGAGCTGGATGGCGAGGTCATTCAGCGAGCTGATCCGCACATTGGTTTATTGCATCGCGCGACTGAAAAACTTGCCGAGACGCGTACCTGGATTCAGAGCGTGCCTTACATGGATCGCCTCGATTACGTCTCGATGATGGTAAATGAGCACGCTTATGTGATGGCGATTGAAAAATTGCTGAACGTCGAAGTGCCACTGCGTGCTCAATACATACGTGTAATGTATGACGAACTAACCCGCCTGCTCAATCACCTGTTGTGGATTGGCTGCCACGGTTTGGATGTCGGTGCTATGGCGGTCTTTTTGTATGCCTTCCGTGATCGCGAAGATATTTTCGATATGTATGAAGCGGTATCGGGTGCGCGCATGCATGCAGCCTATTACCGTCCAGGTGGCGTATACCGCGATTTGCCCGAGAAAATGCCGCAGTTTGCGCAGTCCAAGATTCGCAGTAGTGCAGCGATGAAACGCTTGAACGAAGACCGCAATGGCTCCTTGCTTGATTTTATTGAGGCCTTTACCCAGCGCTTTCCTGGCAACGTCGATGAATACTGCAATTTATTAACGGATAACCGCATTTGGAAGCAACGCTTAGTGGGTATTGGGGTAGTGACACCCGAGCGCGCTTTACAGCTTGGGTTCACTGGCCCCATGCTCCGCGGCTCTGGTGTGGAGTGGGATTTACGTAAAAAACAACCGTATGAAGTCTATGATCGCTTGAAGTTTGATATTCCAGTTGGCGTCAATGGTGACTCTTATGACCGTTACTTAATCCGCATGGAAGAGATGCGCCAGTCGAATTTGATCGTGCAGCAATGCATTGCGTGGCTACGTGCAAACCCCGGTCCTGTGATGAGTGATAACCATAAAGTGTCACCACCCGCACGCGTTGATATGAAAACCAATATGGAAGAATTAATTCATCACTTTAAACTGGCGACCGAAGGCATTCACGTACCCAAAGGCGAGGCGTATGCCGCAGTGGAGCATCCTAAGGGTGAGTTTGGAATCTATGCGGTTTCCGATGGCGCGAATAAGCCATACCGATTAAAAATCCGAGCGCCCGGTTTTGTGCACCTCGCTGCCCTCGATGAAATGGCGCGTGGCCACATGATTGCTGATGCGGTAACGATTATTGGCACACAAGACATTGTCTTCGGTGAGATTGATCGCTAATGGCTCGGTTATTCAGGACTAATTAATGACACGTACTCCGCTCATGCCATTCTCTGCCAAAACGCGCGCAGATATGGAACGCAATATTGCCAAGTATCCTGCCGATCAAAAGCAGTCAGCTGTGATGGCCTGTTTGATTGCTGCACAAACCGAAGTGGGTTGGGTATCGCCTGAGGTTATTGCTGAGGTTGCATCCCTATTGGGTATGACTACCATCGCAGTCGATGAAGTTGCTACTTTTTACAATATGTACGATACCAAGCCGATTGGGCGACACAAAATTGTGGTGTGTACGAATTTACCTTGCCAGTTAAGTAATGGTGAGCGCGCTGCCAACTACTTAAAACAACAATTGGGGATTGGTTTTAATGAGACCACACCGTGCGGCACATTTACCCTTAAAGAGGGCGAGTGCATGGGCGCGTGCGGCGATTCACCAGTGATGTTAGTGAACAATAAAACCATGTGTAGCTTTATGAGCAATGAAAAAATTGATGCACTTCTTAATGAGTTACGTACAGCAACCAAAGGAATGCCAGCATGACCAGTTTGCATACCCGTCATATCAAACCGCTGATTTTGGCTGGCCTCAATGGCAATAATTGGGGTCTCAAGGACTATGAAAGCCGCGGCGGTTATCAACAGTTGCGGCGCATTCTGAACGACAAAGTAGCGCCCGATGCCTTGATTGCAGAATTAAAAGCATCCTCCTTGCGCGGTCGTGGTGGCGCAGGCTTTCCGACGGGACTCAAGTGGAGCTTCATGCCCCGTCAGTTCCCAGGTCAAAAATACTTAGTTTGTAATAGCGATGAGGGTGAGCCCGGGACGTTTAAGGACCGTGACATCATGCGTTACAACCCGCATGCGCTGATCGAAGGAATGATCATCGGTGCCTACACCATGGGCATTAGTGTCGGCTATAACTACATCCATGGCGAAATTTGGGAAGTCTATGCCCGCTTTGAAGAGGCTCTTGAAGAAGCCCGTGCAGCAGGGTACTTAGGTCAGAAGATACTGGGTTCGGATTTTGATTTTGAGTTGCACGCATCTCCAGGTTGGGGTGCTTACATTTGCGGTGAAGAGACTGCGCTGCTGGAGTCGTTGGAGGGCAAAAAAGGCCAGCCTCGCTTTAAACCACCGTTTCCGGCCAGCTTTGGTTTATATGGCAAGCCAACCACGATCAACAATACCGAGACCTTCGCTGCAGTCCCTTTCATTTTGGCGATGGGTGGCGAGGCCTATTTGAAGTTAGGCAAACCAAACAATGGCGGCACGAAGATATTCTCGGTCTCCGGCGATGTGGTGCATCCGGGCAATTACGAGGTGCCTTTGGGTACCCCATTTCCCGAATTATTACAGCTCGCTGGTGGCATGCGCGAAGGTAACCCACTCAAAGCAGTTATACCTGGCGGCTCCTCTGCGCCAGTAGTTCCAGGTAGCATGATGATGGATGTCACTATGGACTATGACAGTATCGCCAAAGCCGGCTCGATGCTCGGTTCGGGTGCAGTCATCGTGATGAACGACACCCGCTGCATGGTGAAGTCTTTGCTGCGCTTGTCATATTTTTATCATGAAGAGTCCTGCGGTCAGTGCACCCCATGCCGTGAGGGTACCGGCTGGTTATGGCGCATTGTGAATCGCATCGAGCATGGCGAAGGGCGATCAGAAGATTTAGATCTGCTGAATGACGTGGCCGCGAATATTCAAGGCAGAACCATTTGTGCTTTAGGCGATGCGGCAGCCATGCCGGTACGCGGAATGCTCAAGCATTACATGGATGAGTTTGTGTATCACGTTGAGCACAAGCGTTGCATCGTCCCGGAATACGTTTAATCACAACGAGCGAAAAGAGAAGGATTAGTTGACGTGAGCATGGTTGAAATCGAATTGGATGGCAAGGCAGTTGAAGTTCCACAAGGTTCGATGGTGATGCATGCCGCGAATAAGCTGGGAACCTACATCCCGCACTTTTGCTATCACAAGAAATTATCGATTGCTGCCAATTGCCGCATGTGCTTGGTTGATGTAGAAAAAGCCCCAAAACCAATGCCCGCCTGCGCTACGCCAGTCACGCAGGGCATGAAGGTCTTCACCCATTCTGCAAAAGCAGTGGAAGCGCAGCGCTCCGTTATGGAGTTTCTGCTGATTAATCACCCCCTCGATTGCCCCATTTGCGATCAAGGCGGCGAGTGCCAATTGCAAGACTTGGCGGTTGGATACGGTAAATCGGCTTCACGCTTTAACGAAGAGAAGCGTGTAGTTTTCCATAAAAATGCGGGCCCATTGATCTCGATGGAAGAGATGACGCGCTGTATTCATTGCACCCGTTGCGTGCGCTTTGGTCAAGAAGTGTCTGGCATTATGGAGCTTGGCATGGTCAATCGCGGTGAGCATTCGGAAATCACTACCTTTGCTGGCCAAACGATCGATTCCGAATTGTCTGGGAACATGATTGACATTTGCCCAGTCGGCGCCTTAACCAGTAAGCCATTTCGCTACGCTGCTCGTACTTGGGAGCTAGGTCGCAAGCGTTCGGTGAGTCCGCATGACAGTCTGGGCACCAACACAACAGTACAAACTAAAGCCAACCGCGTGATGCGCGTCGTTGCTTTAGACAATGAAGCCATCAATGAGTGCTGGATTAGCGATCGCGATCGCTTTGCTTACGAGGGTGTGAATAGCCCCGAGCGTATGACAGTACCGATGGTCAAGCAAGAGGGGAAATGGCTAGAGACCGATTGGGAGTCGGCCTTAGAGTATGTTACCCGTTCCCTGAAAACCATTACAAGCGATCATGGCGCCAACGCACTGGCTGCGATAGCCCATCCGATTTCCAGCGTAGAAGAGTTACACCTCATGCAAAAAGTGGTCCGCGCCTTGGGTTCCGACCGCATTGAAACGCGCCTGCGTCAAACGGATATGCGCGGCACTGCAACTGCGCCATGGCTTGGTATGCCGATTGCTAACTTAAGTCAGCTGGATCGCGTTCTGGTTGTTGGAAGTTTCTTACGTAAGGAGCAGCCGCTGATTGCGGCGCGCTTGCGTACGGCATGCAAGCGTGGCCTGCAGGTCTCCCGAATTGATGCGGGTGGCGATGACTGGTTAATGCCCTCGACGGGAATTGCTGCTGTGCCAAGCCATTGGACACGCATCCTTTCTGAAGTAGCGAGTGCGGTTTCTAAAGCAAAAACAAGCAATTTGCCTGCCGGCATTCAGGCTGGGGCGATTTCTACAGAAGCGCAAGCCATTGCAGATAGTCTGTTATCAGGATCAAATAAAGCCGTTCTCTTGGGTTCTGCTGCGATTGCCCATCCGCACGCCTCGAATCTCCACGTCTTGGCGCAATTTATTGCAGAGCAAACCGCATCAACCCTTGGCTTTTTACCGGTAGGTGGTAATGCAGTCGGCGCTGCATTGGTGGGCGCAGTTCAGCAAAAGGCTGACACCGGTATCAACTCCCTATTGGATGGCAGTGCTCGGGCAGTGCTGATGCTCAACCTAGAGCCACTGTCAGATTTGCCTAATCCCGAACAGGCCAAAGCGGCATTGCTCAAGGCCGATACGGTAATCGCACTGAGTGCATTTGCTAGCCCAGATCTATTGGAATTGGCCGATGTCATTTTGCCGATTACGCCATTTACTGAATCGGTAGGCAGCTTTATTAATACGGCGGGAACCGTGCAAACCATCCAGCCTTCGGTCCGTCCCTTAGCGGATGCAAGGCCAGCATGGAAAGTATTGCGTGCCATGGGCAGTTTACTCGGCCTCAATGGCTTCTTATTTAATACGCCCGAAGAGGTCTGTGATGATGCTTTGGCCAAGTCGGTTGATGAGCGCTTAAATAACCGTTTTACTGTAGCCCCCAGTCTTGTTTCAGAGCAAGCGATGAACGGCCTTGAGCGGGTAACCGATTTACCCATTTATGGTGTGGATGCGATCGTGCGCCGCGCTCCCGCTTTGCAGCTGACCCGCGACGCCAAGAATGCCCATCGCCTTGGTTTAAATGCCAAGACCTTTGCCGAGCTTGAGCTAAAAGAGGGCGACTTGGTAGCCGTTACGCAGGGATCTAACAGCATACAGATGCCGGCCATGCTAGAAGATCAGCTAGCAGCCGGGTGTGTACGCATATCAGCCACTACGCCAGCAAGTGCAATGCTTGGTGCGATGTTCGGCGCGATTACGGTGAGCCGGGTTTAGGAATCGCGATGACTGAGATACTCAACGCTATCAATAGCTACGGAGCCGAACTGTTTGGCTCTTTTTGGCCATTG
>CAMDKY010000061.1 GCA_945901245.1 Polynucleobacter meluiroseus
CGGTAGTTCAACTCTATGCCGGCGCATTCTTTCCGGGCCTGATGTTGGCCGGCCTTTACATCGCCTATGTCATGATCTTAGCCAAATTCAAGCCAAAACTCATGCCACCCCTCGCACTAGAAGATCGCAAGGTTCCCTTGCCATTGAGCTACACCGAGCTTGGCGAAAAAATTAGTCAAAATGTGATTCCAGCTATTTTGATTGCTCTAAAGGGTAAGCGTAATTTGCATGTACGTCCTGTTGAGCTGCTGCAGTCTCTGATGATTGCGCTATTGCCACTCTTGGTTTTTGCGATCTTTACTGGCTCGATTTATAAAGTGGTTACCGCCCCGGTAGACACTGGCGCCGGTATGGAATTAATGCAGATGGGTGATGCGGGTAGTGGCGTATCTGCTGAAGAGTCGAGCAGTGGCCTCTCCTTGCCTCCCGGTGCTGAGAAAGCCGACAGCGGCGGCTTGTCATTGCCACCTGGCTCAGAAGAAGATAAGCCAGCGGCAGCTCCCGGAGCTCCAATGATGAGCGCGGATGAAACTAAGGCCGCTGAAGCTTCAGCTGCAAAAGCACTCGAGCCGCGTGATGCGCCGACTTGGTTCTGGGTGATGACTGCGATCTTCGCGGCGATGCTAGCGGTTTATTACATGCTGCTCACCTGGGTACGTCTAGAGATCTTCAAGATGCTCTTGGGTTCCTTCTTCCCATTGGCGGTATTGATTATGTTTGTGCTTGGGTCAATTGTATTTGGCTTATCCACACCAACCGAAGCGGCTGCCATCGGAGCCATCGGTGGGGTGATACTAGCTGCAGCGTATAAGCAGCTCAATATGCGTGTGATTCGGGAGTCGGTCTTCTTAACCGCAAAAACAGGTGCAATGGTCTGCTGGCTATTTGTGGGCTCATCCATCTTCTCGGCAGCATTTGCGCTACTTGGCGGTCAAACCTTGGTTGAAAAGTGGGTCTTGTCCCTGGGCCTTAGCCCAATGGAGTTTTTGATCCTCGCTCAGGTCATCATCTTCTTCCTAGGCTGGCCACTGGAGTGGACTGAGATCATCGTGATCTTCATGCCGATCTTCGTACCCCTGCTCGATGACTTTGGTATCAATCCATTGTTCTTCGGCCTTCTGGTTGCGCTGAATTTACAAACCGCATTCTTGTCCCCACCGGTAGCGATGTCAGCTTTCTACCTAAAGGGAGTTGCGCCTCCGCACGTCACCTTGAATCAGATTTTTGCTGGTATGTTGCCTTTTATGGGCATTCAGATCCTAGCGATTGTGTTGCTCTACACTTTCCCTGCGATTGGTTTGTGGTTGCCCGGAGTGCTCTACCGGTAATAGCAGTAAACGTGTTTCAAACCCCGCGCAAGCGGGGTTTTTTATTTGTGTAGCAGGTAAAGTAAGAGCACTTAGAATAGCCCCTATAGTGACAACAACACGGAGAAGTGCTTTGGTATTTCGGTTCCTCAAATGGCTCAGCTTGGGTTTGGCTGGCGTGATTACCTTGATTGCATGCCTTGGCCTCATCTATTGGTTTGCGACAAAAAATAGCCCCTCCGGCAAAGAACGCATTGTGGGCCTGAGCGACGCCGTAAGCATTGGTTTTGATGCGAGTGACATTCCCCACATCAAGGCCACTACCGCTGGTGATGCCTTGTTTGCTTTGGGCTTCTTGCATGCAACCGAGCGTTCATGGCAAATGGAAATCAACCGCAGACTCGCTGCTGGTCGCTTGTCTGAAATCCTCGGCGAAGATACCCTGAAGATTGATCGTTTCATGCGTACCGTCGGTATTAAACACAGCGCAGAGCGGCAATTTGAACGCTACCCCGTCGAAGCCAAACGCTTACTGCAGTCCTATGCCGATGGCGTCAATGCCGGCAACGCCAAATTAGGCTGGGCCTTACCGTTAGAATATTTTTTAACGCGCTCTAGACCAGGCCACTGGTCACCAAGCGATAGCCTTGCGTGGATGCTCATGATGGCAATGGATTTAGGTGGCAACTGGCAAAAAGAATTACAGCGCCTGGAGTTATCGCGTGACCTGACGACGGCGCAAACTTGGGAAGTGCTGCCACCCTACACGCCTGGCAACCCCGTAACCCAGATGGACTTTGCTGCGCTCTATAAAAATATGGGCATCTTTGCTGAGGTCGATATTCAAAAACGCACCAAGCCTCTGGGTATTCAGGATGTGCGGCAACCGATCCAGCAAGAGCAAATCTTGCATGCTTTATTGCCAGGCGGAAGGGAGGGCATTGGCTCCAATAACTGGGCGCTTAGCGGTAAGCACACTGCCAGTGGCAAGCCGCTCCTAGCGAATGATCCGCACTTGGGTTTATCGGCTCCTGCGCTTTGGTACTTCGCTCGCCTAGAGGCTCCTGGGCTCAATGTGATTGGTGCGACCCTGCCAGGTATTCCGGCGGTGGTACTGGGCAGAACCGATAATATTGCCTGGAGCTTTACCAATACCGGCCCTGATGTACAAGACCTCTTTATTGAGGAGCTAGACCCAAGTAATCCTGGGCAATACCGCACCCCTGATGGCATGGCTGCGTTTTTAGTTCGCGAAGAAATCATCGAGATCCGAAATAAGCCCGTGCATCGTTTTATTGTGAAGCAGAGTCGCCATGGACCGATCATCTCAGACTCCTACGACCGAGCTAAAAACTTAATCAACACTGAGCGCTTTGCCCTAGCACTACGCTGGACAGCACTTGATCTGGAAAATCAATCGGTGCTCGGCCTCTTAGAAATGAATCGCGCCACAAATTTAGAAACATTCAAAAAAGCGTTGCGTAAGAACTATGCTCCCATGCAAAACGTGGTGATGGCCGATACTGCTGGGAATATTGCCTTCCAAGCAGCAGGTGTTGCCCCGAAGCGTACCCTTCATCAAGGGCTCTATGGGGTCGCGCCTGCGCCCGGCTGGGAGACGCAGTATGACTGGCAAGGCTATGTTCCGTTTGATCAATTACCTGCGACTGACAATCCCGAGCAAGGGTGGATAGCAACTGCCAATCAGCAAATTCTGGCGATCAATAATCCCAATCCACTGACGGGTGATTGGGAACTGCCCTTCCGCTATGAGCGCATTACAACCCTATTACAAGAAAAACCACAGTATGACTTTGCATCGATGCGAGCCATGCAAGGCGACACCCTCTCATTAGCAGCAACGCCGCTACTGCCCCTCTTTAAAGCGACGCAGTCAGCCCATCCGAGTGCTGCAGCAGTACAGGCCATCATCGCTAACTTTGATGGGGATATGCGCAAGGACAGCAGTGGTGCCCTGCTTTTTAATGCTTGGGTAGACCAAATGACCCGCCACTTATTTTCTAGGTTAGGGGATTATTTCTCCGTGCAGTATGGCAAGCGTCAATTTAGAGATGCCTTACTTGAGCAGCTTTCGAATCCCAATAGTCCGTGGTGTGATTCGCCTAAAACAGAAGGAGTCGAGAACTGCGCGCAGGCATCGCAACAGGCGCTGGACAAGGCGCTGGACTACCTGGTTGATAACTACGGTAATGACCCAACCAATTGGAAATGGGGCGATGCGCATCTGGCGATTTCTGAGCACCGGCCTTTTAGTCGAGTACCCTTCTTGAATCGCTTTTTTAATATCACGACGCCATTTCCGGGGGATGGGTTTACGGTCAATGTCGGCAAGCCTGAACTCGGCAAGCATAAAAATCCATACGAGACCAAACAAGCGGCTAGCCTACGTACCGTGTTTGATTTAGCCGACTTAGAACAATCGACCTTCATTTACCAAACCGGGCAATCGGGCTGGGTTCAAAACAAGCGCTATCGCAACCTCAACCCCCTCTGGGCAGATAATCAAACCCTACCCTTGCAGATGAAACCGGCCACCATCCTGCGCCAACTCGAGCTTAGGCCAAAGTAGCTAGCTTGGGGTTTAAAATAGTTACATCTACAAATTTAGGGGTATTGCGATGAAAAAATGGATGGTAATCGCGGTCTGCATGACCGCCCTACCAATTTCAAGCGCCTTCGCTGCTTGGCAAGAGATTGGCTCCAACGAACAATCCACGGTGTCATTGGATATCGAGACCCTTAAAAGAGATGGTGATAAAGCCCAGATCATGTCGATGCTCGACTTTAAAACCCCGGGTGCCGACCCAAAAACAAAAGAACCGATTCGCTCCATCATTGGCTTAAATGAGTACCTGTGCGGAAAAATCCAATACCGCCCCATCGAATACAAAGTATTTTCTGGCAACAAAGGGGAAGGCAAAGTAATCGCTGACGTTAAATCACCTGATAGCCCATTTGAAACGATCACCAGCGGCTCATGGGCCGCAGGAGTCTATAGCATTGCCTGCCGAGCCCAATAAAAGGCATCTGTTTCCTTCCTTCTGCCGCTGCATTGCATGGCACAGCCTGATCTATGCTCTCATTATTGGCTACAGTGTTTTCTTCTTATCTGGGTGCGCCTTGCCATTGGCAGCGCTCGGTAGTGCGGGTACTGGGGCGGCTAGCGCGGTAGGCGGTACCGTTGCTACCGTTGCCGTTGCCAATCCAACTACAGCGGTCAGCGTTGTCTCTACCGTCACCACCGGCAAATCCCCACTAGAGCATGCTGCTTCAGAAGCGACCAAGAAGGAATGTAATTTTTTAAATCTGCTTGGGCCTAAGCCCGTGTGCCAAGACATTGTGATACCGATAGTAAGGGACCATAGCCAAGAAATGATTGGTCTCGCCGATCGGCTTGCGCCAGTGGCGGCGCCTGTAGCTATACCTTTGACTACGCCCAATAGATAAAGTCGGGCCTCATTTATATTCATTTTTTCACTCACCCATTCTTAGGTGCCCCTTCATGCCACAGCAAAACATCAATCTCACCCTAACCTGCCAAAACCGCCCCGGCATTGTTGCAGCCGTTGCCAGCTATATTTTTGAGGCAGGCGGTGATATTCAGGAAGCGCAGCAGTTCGACGACAAAGATTCAGGGCGATTTTTCATGCGCGTGAGTTTTAGTTGCGATGGCAGTGTGGATTTACAAGCCCTACGTCTGGGTTTTGCGCCGATCGTCGAGCGCTTTCAGCTGTCTTGGGAATTACGCTCTACAGCCGTTCTCAAACGCGTTTTAATCATGGCCTCCAAACTCGATCATTGTTTAGTGGACTTGCTGTACCGCTGGCGCATTGGCGAGCTACCCATGATCATTGCTGGAATTGTGTCCAACCACCCCCGCTCGGTGTATGCCAGCATTGATTTCGCTGACATTCCATTTCATTACCTGCCAGTCACCCCAGAAACAAAGAGTACACAAGAAGAGAGGCTGCTGAACATCGTTGAGGATGCCAAGGTAGACATGGTGATCTTGGCGCGCTATATGCAAATTCTGTCCGATGATTTATCCGCCAAACTATCCGGTCGCTGCATCAATGTGCACCACTCCTTCTTGCCTAGCTTCAAAGGGGCAAAGCCATATCATCAGGCCCATGCCCGTGGCATTAAGCTGATTGGGGCAACATCCCATTTTGTGACTAGCGATTTGGACGAAGGTCCCATCATTGAACAGGACGTCACCCGCATTAGCCACAGCGATAGTGCCGACGATTTGGTTCGTAAAGGCCGCGATTTAGAGCGTCAAGTGCTGTCTCGCGCCTTGCGCTACTACCTCAATGACCGGGTCTTAATTAACGGAAATAAATCCGTGGTGTTTGCGGATTAATTTTTCGCAAAGGGACTGCTTAATGCCCTGAGAGGGGCTCTAATAGTCCACGCAAATCATTGTGGTCAAGGGTATGCATCAGCTCTAGCAACTCACCCAACTCACCCTTCGGAAAGCCTTTACGGGCGAACCACGACAGATAATCCCCCGGCAATTCAGAAAGGGTGCGGCCTGCATATTTGCCATAAGGCATTTTCATGCGGACGAGCTTTTCTAGGGATTCTGGAGTCACGGCGATGAAGAGGGAAAATTGGGGTGGCTGATGGGGTTCGAACCCACGACAACTGGAATCACAATCCAGGACTCTACCGCTGAGCTACAGCCACCGTAGAAGAATTGAGATTATAGCTTTTTGTCGGATTTTGGCGAAAATTTGCTACTCTGCCGATGAAGGCCTGACCTGTGCTACTTTTTAGGTCAAACACGCCATGTAAAAACGCTTGATTTCAGGGTCACAACGCACATCCTTGAGCACAATAGGCCTCTCTAAGGAGATCCCCTCAATCGAGCGGCAGCGGCTGAGTGCAACATACACCTGCCCCGATGCAAAGGTTCCCGACGATAGATCAACCTTTACCTTATCTAGGGTTTTACCTTGGCTTTTATGGATTGTCACAGCCCACGCCAGCATCAGCGGCATTTGCTCATAGGAGCCAATCACATTGGGCTTGATCTTTCCAGACACCATGTCATGGTCGTACTTATACGACTCCCATTTGAATGGTGTTACCTCCACCGTATTCGTATAGGCCCCGTTGGGGATCTTGACCTTAATCTTGTCTTTGCTGATTTCATGAACGATGCCGATGCTGCCATTAACCCACTTTTTAGGAAAGGCATTGTCATTGGCAGTAAACATGACCTTCGAGCCTGGTTTGAGGTTTAAATTCATGGGCGAGGGTAAATTGCGCTCATCCACATTGAACTTACCCTCGAGCTTGCCTGTAAAACTAATGGCATCACTCTTCAAGTTTTTGAGCTCACCATGATTAATCATGTCTGCCCTGGCATTGGTGGTGGTCAGGGTAATTGTCAGTGGGTCAGGCTCTGACGATTTTCCAAAGCAGGCATCGTTTATGGTTTCTAATGCGACTTCAATGTCTTCATTGATGCGGATTTGATTGAGTAGCTGGGCAAAGTGCACGTCCTTTTGCCGAAAGATTTTGGTGAGTTCAATCATCGTAATTTCTTTACGGTGCAGCGCCATAGCGCAAAAGAAATACGGGCCCTCATAGCCGCGCTCATGCAGGATGTGCATATCGCTACTCGACACAACCGGGGGTAATTGAAATAAGTCCCCAACAAACATTACCTGAATACCCCCAAATGCCACGCCTTTTTGGGGGCCGTTTTCGCGCAAGAAAAGGTCAATTGCATCCACAATATCGGCGCGCACCATGGAGATTTCATCAATGATGAGTAAGCGAATGTCTTTATACAACTGGCGCTCACGCGAAGAGCGCAAGGGCTTAATATCTTCTTCTGGAAAAATCAAGCGCGGCGGCAGGCGAAAGAAGGAATGGATCGTGACACCACGCACCTGCAATGCCGCCACCCCGGTAGGGGCTAGTACTACAACATTACCGGAGATGGTCTTGCGCAAATGACTGATTAAAGTAGTTTTACCTGTGCCCGCCTTGCCGCTAATAAAAATATACGGATCGCCTCGCTCGACCGCATCTAAAGCCAATTGGTAGTCCGGCGTGATCTCTAATTCAGTATCACCGGCTTGGCTTTGTGCCGTGCTCATGAATGTACGGCCATGGAAGGGTCGATCTCAAATGCAGCCCAATCACCCAGCTCTAAACTCGCCTCAAGGAAAAATTCAGCAATCGCTTCTTTGCTCTGCACCTTTGCTAAAGCATGGTGATCCGATAAACGTTGGCGCCAATAGCGCGATCCTGCCCTGCCATGGGCTAAACCCAAAATATGGCGCGTAAAGGAACCAATGTAAAACGGTTTACTCTTACTTTGGCACTCATCAAACCAGCGCCACACCTGATGCACCAAGCCAATTTGTACGCGATGCCACTCCGACTCGCTAAAAAGGTAGCCTGCAGCCTCACCATTACTTTCTAGTAAGTCGTCCCAGCCGAGCAGCATGGCCGGAAAATGATAAGCCGCACGCCCCACCATAAAGCCATCAAAATCATGCCAATGGCCTGCAATCTGGTCATTGTTCTCAAGACCACCATTGAGGAGAACCCCTACCTGCGGAAACTGCTTTTGCAGGTCTAAACGCAATTGCGCTGCTACCGCATAGTGTAATGGTGGCTTACTGCGGTTTTCTTTAGGAGAAAGGCCCTTCAATACCGCATTGCGCGCATGAATAGTGACCTGATGGGCGCCAGCATCAGCTACCGCCAACATAAAGTCCAGCGCGAACTGATAGTCTGCTGGGTGCGCACTGGCGTCCATTTGATCTAAGCCAAGACGATGCTTTACCGAAATCGGTAGACCGCATGCAGCGCGCATGGCTGAAACGCAATCTGCTACTAAGGTGGGCTCAGCCATCAAGCAAGCGCCAAAGGCACCGCGCTGCACCCGCTCCGATGGGCAGCCGCAATTAAGATCGATTTCGTCATAGCCCCATTGGGCCGCTAGAGCTGCTGCTTTTGCCAGATCCGCTGGCTCACTGCCACCCAGTTGCAACACCACTGGATGCTGTTCGCCAGAGTAATCCAAATGGCGCGGCACATCGCCGTGCAGCAATGCGCCCGTAGTTACCATTTCGGTATAGAGCACAGCCTGCTTCGATAACTGCCGATGAAAGGAGCGGCAATGGCGATCAGTCCACTCCATCATCGGCGCAACGGCTAGGCGCTTTCCTCCTGGATTGGCTTGATGTTCGTTGTCGGATTGCGTCATTGCATCTGAATCCATTGCATTTCAGTAATTGGTAAAGCGGGCTGAGCAAACACTATTTTGACGCTTATAAAGAGAAACCGCCC
>CAMDKY010000062.1 GCA_945901245.1 Polynucleobacter meluiroseus
GATGGAAAATACAGCCTTTACGCTGCCATCATCGTTAAGAAAGTGGATGCTCAAACGCGAGCAAAAACCGCCATTAACGAACTCTTGCGCGATTAATATGAGTGCAGCGATTGAATTAACCAAAGCCCTGATTGCCTGCCGTTCAGTAACGCCAGCCGATGGCGGCTGTCAGGATTTAATCGCTGAGCGCTTAAAGGAATTAGGCTTTCATACGGAGAGCGTGGTGGGCGGTCCCAGTGACTTTCAGGTGACCAATCTGTGGGCCATCAAAAAAGGTACCTTGGGCGATGCTGGCAAAGTATTAATGTTTGCAGGCCATACCGATGTGGTTCCCACCGGCCCATTAGAAAAGTGGGAGAGCGATCCATTTACACCCACGATCCGCGGTGATTATTTGTATGGCCGCGGCGCAGCCGATATGAAAACTTCCCTAGCGGGGTTTGTGGTGGCTACCGAAGAGTTTGTCATCGCTAATCCAGAGCATGCAGGTACGATTGCCTTTTTAATTACCAGCGACGAAGAAGGTCCGGCCAACGATGGCACGGTGGTGATGTGCGAACGGCTTAAAGAGCGGGGTCAACGATTGGATTACTGCGTGATTGGCGAGCCTACCTCGGTTAATCAATTGGGTGACATGATTAAGAACGGCAGGCGCGGCTCCCTATCTGGCAAGTTGCACATCAAGGGCATCCAAGCGCACATTGCCTATCCTCACCTTGGTGAGAACCCAATTCATTTGGCTGCACCCGCCATACAGGCACTGGTGAGCACTGAGTGGGATCAGGGCAATCGCTACTTTCAGCCCACGAGTTTTCAGATTTCGAATATTCACGCAGGTACTGGCGCCAATAACGTCATTCCAGGCGAACTCACCATCGACTTTAATTTCCGCTTTTCAACCGAGAGCACGCCCGAGCAATTACGTCAGCGGGTCGAGAACATTCTGACCGAAGCCGGCCTAAGCTTTTCGATTGATTGGGTTTTAGGAGGCAGTCCTTTCATTACTGGGGACGAAGCATTGGCGAGCGCGCTACGCAAAGCCATTCACGATGAAACCGGTGTTGTCACTGAACTCTCGACCACCGGCGGTACAAGTGATGGACGTTTTATTGCCCAGATTTGTTCCCAAGTCGTGGAGTTCGGACCGATCAATGCGACGAGCCATAAGGTTAATGAGTCCGTTTGCGCCGAAGACATTGTGCCACTCAAGAACATATACAAGCGCGTACTTGAGCAATTGATTGCTTAAGCCCATGGATTCAGAGCCTCAGTCGCAGGACAATCCCATCGCCACCGTAGAGCAATCGATCGATCGGCTTGCACAACACCTCGATCAAGCCAAACTGAGCTATGGACATGGCGCAATCGATGCCCGCAGTGAGGCCTTGTGGATTATTAGTAAACAACTTCAGATCAGTCCAAGTGATGCCTTAGATCAACTGCAATGGCCACTCGATCAACCTCTTTATGACGCCGCGCTGGCAGTTGCCAATGAGCGCATCCAAACGCGCAAACCATTGGCGTATATCTTGGAAGAAGCATGGCTGATGGGCGTGCCCTTCTATTGCAATAAACAGAGCATTGTTCCCCGCTCATGGATTGCGGAGTTGATTACGGAAGGATCGCTTGAGGCTTGGCTGCCTGCCGATGGTCGTGCCCTCGATTTATGTACTGGTAATGGCTCGCTTGCAGTTTTACTTGCACTGTCTTGTCCGGACATTCATGTGAGTGCGTGCGATATCAGCGCGCCTGCCTTGGCGGTGGCGGCACGTAACTTGGATCGCCATGGTTTAAGCGCTCAGATTGAATTGTTTTATGGCGATCTTTGGAGTCCTTTGCCCGACCCCATTGACGAAAACCGCTTTGACTTAATTGTCTGCAATCCGCCCTATGTCAATGCAGCCAGCATGCGCGCCCTCCCCGCCGAATACCATGCTGAACCAGCCCTTGCTCTAGCTGGCGGCGAAGATGGCATGGACTTAATTCGGAAGATTATTGCGAATGCATCCGACTACCTTAGCGAGCGTGGTGCGCTGGTATTGGAGATTGGCAATGAAGTGGAACACTTCCACAAAGCCTTCCCCCAGATTCCAGTGATTTGGATGGACGTCTCCGCAGGGAACGAACAGGTCTTGCTAATCCAGGCTGAAGACTTGCGCTAGAGAGCGTTAGTAAAAAGCATTAACTGAGTTCGTTCGCAGCAGAAATAGCCTCATCGATACGCTCTACCGGAATGACGCGCAAACCTGGAATCTTGTTCTTGGGTAAATTGGCTTTTGGAATAATAGCAATGCTAAAGCCGAGTTTGGCAGCTTCCTTGAGACGCTCTTGACCGCGAGGACAAGGGCGGATTTCTCCAGCCAAACCCACCTCACCAAATACGATCAACTCCTTCGGCAAGGCGCGATTCCGAATCGACGATTGAATTGCCAATAGAACTGCTAAGTCAGCTGCTGGCTCAGAGATCTTCACGCCACCAACGGCATTGAGAAAGACATCTTGATCAAAGCAGGCAATTCCTGCATGGCGATGTAAAACGGCAAGTAACATAGCAAGTCGATGTTGCTCGAGGCCGACTGCCAAGCGCCTGGGATTGGGAATGTGCGCCGTATCCACTAAAGCCTGAATTTCAACCAATAGGGGGCGGCTACCTTCTTGTGTAACCAGCACGCAAGCGCCAGGCACCATCTCCGCATGCTGGGATAGAAAGATGGCCGATGGATTAGAGACGCCCTTCAGGCCTTTTTCGGTCATGGCAAATACACCAAGTTCATTGACTGCGCCAAAGCGATTTTTAATCGAGCGTACTAAACGAAATGAAGAGTGGGTGTCGCCTTCAAAATACAGGACGGTATCAACAATGTGCTCGAGCACCCGCGGACCAGCAAGATGACCGTCTTTGGTCACGTGCCCCACCATCAGCATGCAAATGCCACTGGATTTAGCGTAGCGGGTAAGCTGCGCAGCACACTCGCGCACCTGCGCAACCGAGCCCGGCGCGGATGTTAAGGCATCAGAGTAAACCGTCTGAATCGAATCCACCACTACCACTTGGGGACGCGCAGCATCAATCGTAGTCAATAACTTTTCTAATTGAATTTCAGCAAGAACCTCCAGTTGCGGCGCAGTCAAGGCAATGCGCTTTGCTCGCAGCGCGATCTGTGCAGCAGATTCTTCGCCGCTACTATATAAAACAGAAACGCCAGCAGCGCTCATTTCCGCCAAGGCTTGCAACAAGAGTGTCGATTTACCAATGCCCGGATCGCCGCCGATAAGGACGACGCCGCCCGGTACTAAGCCGCCACCGAGGACGCGGTCAAACTCATCTACGCCGGTTGGTAATCTCGGCATGTCCTCGGCTTTGATGGCAGATAACTTTTGACGGGGTACAGCCTGCGCTAAACCCTGAAAACGGGCATTGCTCGAGGTCGATTCAGAAAGACTTTCTTCCAGGGTGTTCCAAGCTTGGCATGCTGGGCACTGCCCTTGCCAACGGGGGGTACTGCCCCCGCATGCCTGGCATACATAGATGGTTTTTGCTTTGGCCAAAATCAGTCTCTTTACCGTAACTGCGTACCTGCTTTGTTTTCTTGCGCGCGACGCGGTGCATCTTTGCGTCGCTCCTCTAAGTCTGCTGCTCGCTTTACGGCTTCCTGTTGTTTTTTTTCAAAAGCACGGATATTCTCAGCGCGCTCGGTTGCTTTTACTGGATCTGCTTTTTCTGCCGCACGTTTGGCATCCCGTTCATCTTTAAGTAATTTTCGCAGCTCCCGCTGTGCCGTATTAAGCTCAACCTCTTGCGCTCGAATCGGATCGATCTCTTTACGATATTGAGCGCGCGTTTGGCTAAGACAACGATTCACTAAATATTTTTGATAACACTCGGAAGATGCTTTTTTCCAACGGTAATCTGCCCACTCACGCTGTAGATTGAGCTCGGCCTCAATCGAATCAAGCTTTTCTAGTTCAGCCTTCTGCGCGGGCGTTGCTTGGGCTGCTCCTATCCCAAGTGCTAGACCCAAAAAAATAGCAACGGAACCTAAGGTAGAGTAAAAAAAAGGGTGAATCAAATTTCCACCTTTGCACCCAACTCAACCAAGCGATTGGTTGGGATCTTGAAAAAGTCCGATGGCTTTGCAGCGTTTTGCATCATCCAAGAAAATAAGCTTTCCTGCCATAGCGCCATTCCAGGGGATGCTGATGGAATGATGGTGTCTTTCGAGATAAAGAAAGAGGTATCCATCAAATCAAAGGTAAGGTTCTTTTGTTTTTCAAGCAGACTTAAGATCGAATTAATGTCTGGCGTTTCTTTAAAGCCATAGACCGCGCGTACCAAGTAAACCTGACCACCCAGGTCGCGCATGGTGATGCGTTCGCTGTCATTTACATAGGGCACATCCCAAGTACTCATCTTTAAAAAGAAAATCCGCTCATGCATCACGCGGTTATGTTTCAGGTTGTGCAGCATGGCTACCGGAACATAATCAATGTGTGCCGTTAAGAAGATGGCAGTGCCTTCCACGCGGTGCGGTGGATGCGCCAGCAGACCACTAACAAAAGCCTCCATCGGAATCGAATTGCTCACTAATTTATCGGTGAGTAACTTGCGGCCTTTGTACCAGGTGATGAGGCAGGTAAAGCAGATCAGGGCAAGCAGCAAGGGATACCAGCCGCCATCCTTAATTTTGATCAGTGTTGCCGTCCAAAAAGCCAAATCAATCACAAAGAAAAAGACAATGAGTAAGGCAATCAAAATAGGATTGATATGCCATTCGCGCCGCATCACGACCGACAGCAAGATAGTAGTAATCAGCATTGTTGAGGTAACCGAAAGGCCATAGGCTGCGGCCAAGTTAACCGATTCACCGAATTCAATAATGGTCACAACCACCATAAAGAGCAAAGCCCAGTTCACTATCGGGATGTAAATCTGCCCACGCTCCGAATCCGAGGTGTGAAGAATGTTCATGCGGGGTAAAAAGCCCAAGGAAATTGCTTGACTCACCAAAGAAAAAGTTCCGGAGATCACGGCTTGTGATGCAATCACAGTTGCCGCGGTGGCAAGCCCTACCATCGGCCAAAGAGCCCACTCCGGCACCATCATGTAAAAGGGATTGCGAATGGCTTCAGGGTTAGATAAGACCAAGGCGCCTTGCCCTAAATAATTGAGTAGCAGGCTAGGCAACACGATCAAGAGCCATGCATAGCGAACGGGGTTGCGACCAAAGTGGCCCATATCTAAATATAGAGCCTCAACTCCAGTAACCACGAGCACCACCGCACCCATCACGATATAAGCCGTTAAGGGGTGATCCGTAATGAATTGAATGGCGTACATTGGATTAAACGCCAAGGCAATCTCGGGAGCATTGCTGATGTTCCAAATGCCCAGCGCGGCAATCACCAAAAACCATATTAAGGTAACGGGTCCAAATAAATTACCAACCAACGCCGTGCCGTATTTTTGAATCATAAAGAGGCAAAAGAGAATGGCTACGGCAATCGGAATAATGAATTGCTTTAGCGCGGGCGTTGCAATCTCAATGCCCTCCACCGCAGACAATACGGAGATCGCTGGTGTGATGACGGATTCACCAATCAACATGCAAGCACCCAGCATGCCTAGGATCATCAAAACAAAATATTCCTTCGTACCGCTTTTAACCGAACGCAGTGCCAAGGCCATTAAGGATAAAACACCGCCCTCGCCTTTATTATCTGCCCGCATTACGAACAAGACGTATTTGAAGGTCACTACCAAAATCAAGGCCCAGATCATCATGGAGATGACCCCGTAAAGGGCTTCAGGGCTGAACGCAATACCATGCTCGGCATCAAAGCATTCTTTGAGGGCATACAAGGGGCTGGTGCCAATATCACCGAAAACCACACCAATTGCAGCCAGCATGAGAACGCCTAAACTCTTCTTGTGTTCACCGCCATCACCACTGCTTTGCAGGTCAACGGGCTTGAGAAGAGTTGAGCTTGAGTATTCGGGATTGCTAATGGACATGAAACTGCCTTAATTGGTGTTGCACGGCAATATATTACTCCTTGGGGGGATCTAAATGACCGAGAAATGGAAGATAAATTCAGCATGAAACCGCTCAATTCGGCAATAAAGCTCGACAGAGAAGGCTTAAAAATGCTAGAATCAAAGTCTCAGACGCGGGGTGGAGCAGTCTGGCAGCTCGTCGGGCTCATAACCCGAAGGTCACAGGTTCAAATCCTGTCCCCGCAACCAAACACATTAGGGTTTCAAAGCATGTCTGTCTTTGGAGCCCTTTTTCTTTGGTTGATGCAGTAACGACATCGCCACGGCACTCAATGCTCTGATTGATTTTACTTCGGAGATGACTCTCTTCTGCTGGCCAAATACTGCACCCCATCGCTGCCATAGCGCTCAGAATGGATTTGATCTTGCGTTAAATGAAAAGCCTCGCCAACACCATATGATTGACTGTCGCCATTGATCGTAATTTCCATCTGCCCATGGGTAATGAGCGCACGAACTTCAAATGAATGGGAGTGCAGGTCCAAAAAACCATTGCGTTCCCGCTCAACCAATACCGGCTCAGGAAAACCCTCCGCTAGGAGGAATGCTTTAAAAATCGCTGGAGTCATACAGTGACTTACAGGTCAGTTCTATAGAGCACTACGAATCCATTACAGCTTTATTTTTAAGCGGTATGCAATTTCACCAACGATGCCGCGCCTAAATGCCATGACGCAAACTACGAATATAGCGCCGGTTGCAATGGTGCTCCAGCCACCCAAGTTGGCTAAATAATTTTGCAGATTAATGATGATGGCAGCGCCGGCAACTGGCCCCCATAAGGTTCCAATACCACCAAGAATTGTCATCAAAACGGCCTCCCCCGAGGTGTGCCAGAACACATCGGATAGCGAAGCCAGTTGCAAAACCAAGCTTTTTAACGCGCCACCAAGACCGGCTAGGCCTGCTGATAGGGTGAAGGCAATGAGCTTATATCGATTGACGTCATAACCCAATGAAATTGCCCTGGGCTCATTCTCCCGAATGGACTTCATAACCTGACCAAAAGGGGAGCTGACGATGCGTTTGATCATCAGAAAAGCCAATGCAAAAACAACCAGAGCAAAGTAATACATATGGGTCGAAGTAGATAAATCAATGAAGCCCAAAAACTGACCGCGGGGAACGCCTTGTATGCCATCTTCACCATTCGTGAAAGGAACCTGCGTTGCTAAAAAATAGATTACTTGGGCAAGTGCGAGCGTAATCATTGCAAAGTAAATTCCCTGGCGTCGTATTGCCAAAGCCCCAAACACATAACCTAAGGCGGTTGCACACAAGACGCCGCAGAGTAATCCCAGCTCAGGGGTAAGGCCCCACTCTTTCATAACGTAAGCGCTAATGTATGCGCCCGTTCCAAAGAACGCTGCATGTCCAAAAGAGAGTAAGCCCGCAAAACCCAACAACAGATTCAGGGAGGCGGCAAAAATAGCAAAACAAAATACCTTCATCATGAACAGGTCGTATACAAACCCCTGAAATGGTACGAGCGCGAGTAGCGCCACGATGACGATCGATATCTTATCGAGGGGAGACAAATTGCGTTTCATCATTAATTTGATCTACCAAATAAGCCAGCGGGTTTAATTAACAAGACGATGATCATGATGACAAAAATGGAAACCGATGAGGCTTGGGGATAAAAGACTTTGGTTAAGCCCTCCACCACACCCAAACCCAAGCCCGTCACAATGGCGCCAGCAATCGATCCCATGCCACCAATCACAACCACTGCAAAGACCACAATGATTAAGTTTGAGCCCATCACCGCTGTAACCTGATAAATGGGCGCAGCCATGACTCCAGCAAATGCAGCAAGGGCGCAACCCGCACCGTAGGTTAAGGTCACGATTAGTGGGACGTTAACCCCCAAGGCTTGGAGCAATCGGGGATTTTCAGTTCCGGCACGCAACAAACTACCCAGACTAGTCCGCTCAATGAAGAACCAGGTAGCAAAGCACACTAATAAAGCTAAAAATACTACCCACAGGCGGTAGTAGGGTAAAAACAGCTCTCCTACCCGAAAGCCACCTTGCAATAACTCCGGAACCGGATAGCTATTGCCAAGGGCGCCAAACCAATGGCGGAACATCCCCT
>CAMDKY010000063.1 GCA_945901245.1 Polynucleobacter meluiroseus
CAAGACTGCACAGCCCTTGTAGTCGATGCCATACGCAGTGTTGTCATAGCCGATTTCACGCAAGGTATTGCGTGCGACGTGGATGTAATCCACGTTCGCGTGGGTTGTAATTTCGCCTGCAAGGACAACTAAGCCGGTGTTGCAAAGCGTTTCTGCTGCAACTCGAGCCTTGGGATCTTGGGCCAAAATGGCATCCAAAATCGCATCGGAGATTTGGTCAGAAACTTTATCGGGGTGGCCTTCAGAAACCGATTCTGAGGTGAAGAAATAATCATTTGCCATTGCGTTTTTCCTTTAAAAATGAACACGATCAGTAGGACAACTCGACGTGCCAGGAACCACAACGGCGACGCTTTAGCAGAATTTTTAATCGCCCCGCAAGTTGTCTTAACTCGGCGATGTGAGGATTTTATCCGAACTTCATGATTTGGGCAAAATTCAAAATTAGCCCAATCCAGTAGGGGATTGAATATGATGATGGGGTGCGTACCCTATTATTTAAGCTCATGCTCCAAACCATTGCAGCGATGCCGCTTGGTTTTGCTCAGGTCATTGGGGGAGGGCTGGGCTTACTGGCGTTTATTGGATCGAAGCACTATCGCAGCCTATTTAAACAGCATTACCTTTCTGTTGCGACGCAAAATCACTTCCCGGCACGCATTTGGTCGGCGGCCTGTGCCTCCGGAATGCTATTTACAGATAGCTTGTGGATTTGGCGCAACCCGAATCAGGCACTCTCGCATACGGAAATTAGTAACTGGGAAGTAGTAGAAAAAGCAATTAATGAAGGCCATGGTTTGGTTATGCTGACCCCCCACTTGGGTGGCTTTGAAATCATTCCTCGAGTTTTGGCACAGCACTTTCCAGCCACTATTCTGTATCGACCGGCCAGGCAAGACTGGCTAAATGCCGTTGTGGAAGAAGGCAGGGCTCACCCCAATATGCATTTCGTGCCAACCAATTTACAAGGGGTGCGTCAAATGACCCGCGCACTGATGCGAGGCGAAGCAATCGGAATTCTGCCGGATCAAGTGCCTAGCGGCGGCGATGGAATTTGGGTGCCTTTTTTTGGGCGCCCCGCATACACCACTACTCTGCCCGCACGGCTTGCCAATCGGCACCATACCCCTGTCGTGATGTTTACTGCCAAACGCAAAGGACTTGGCCAAGGCTGGTTAATGCAAGCAAGCCGACTGGATCGATTTTCAGAAGATCCAAGCACGTCTTGTTGCGAACTCAATAAAGCAATTGAAGCAGCAATCTTGATTGCACCAGAGCAATTCATCTGGGCCTACAATCGCTTTAAACACCCAATTGGGGCAGAGCTACCGCCAACACAGTAAATTCAATTTGAGATGACCTGGCTCCAAACCATCTTTAATTATTTAGCGCTCAATCTACTGCGCTTATTTTCTTTTTTACCCTATTCAATCGTTGTTCCATTTGGTTATGGTTTAGGCTGGTTAGCAGCGCATATCCCCAATGAACGTGCGTACGTCGTCAAAACGAATCTGCGACTTTGCTTTCCGTCCTTAAGCAAATCTGAAATTGACGCTCTGGCACTAAGGCACTGGAAACTATTTGGTCGCAGCGTGATTGAGCGCAGCCGGATTTGGCTCGGTACTGGCGAGCAAATTCTTTCATTTGTAACTATTCGCTCTGAAGTTGATCTCAGCGCTAAAAAACCACGCATTTTAGTGAACCCTCACTTTGTTGGACTTGAGGGTGGCTTTATGGCACTGTCTGCTTTAAGTAAAGATAATCCTTGGCCCAATGGTGTTGGCTTATATCAAAAAATGAAGAATCCACTTTTAAATCAAAAGATGGTTGAATGGCGAGATCGATTTGGAGGAAAGTCGATTGAAAGGCAACATCGCCTGCGTGACCTCCTTCGTGAACTTAAAGGAGGGAATTTCGCCATCATTGCGCCAGATATAGACTTGGGTCCGCGAGATTCGATTTTCGTTCCCTTCTTTGGAATTCAGACAAGCACTATAGATTCTGTATCTCGCTTGTCCAAGCTTACCAATGCAGAAGTCAGTTTGATGACTACTACGCTTAACAAAGATCGTAAGGGCTATACCTGCATTATTAGCAAGGCATTGCCAGATTTTCCTAGCGATGATCCAGAGAAAGATACGGCACGTTTAAATCAATATATCGAAGATCTAGTTCGCAAGAGACCGGCAGAGTACTATTGGGTACATAAACGCTTTAAGCATCGCCCGCCTGGCGAAGCGAGCTTGTATTAACTAACTGTCCAGAATGGAACACCACTTGAGTACTGTTTTAAAACGCACACTGCGCTTTACCAAAATGCATGGGGCAGGTAACGACTTTATTGTGCTCAATGGTATTGATCAGGATCTCAGCATCATCACCAAAGAGGAATGGTGTCAATTAGCGCATCGCCAATTTGGTATTGGTGCTGATCAAATTCTGTTGATAGAAAAAGCAACTCGGTCTGATGCTGACTTTCGGTATCGCATTTTTAATTCTGATGGTGGCGAAGTCGAACAGTGCGGCAATGGTTCGCGCTGCTTTGTACGCTATGTATTGGATAAAAAACTATCCAGCAAAAATCCACTGCGGGTGGAAGTTGCACATACGGTCTTGACGCTCGAAGCACTTCCAGACGGTCAAGTCAAAGTGGATATGGGGGCGCCCATTTTTGAACATGACCGCATTCCATTTCGAGCCGAAAATGTAGCGAGCAAAATTGAGTTTCATGAAACCCTCTATGCCCTACCGATTGGTTCAAATCCAGGCGGGCATGATGATTGGATTGGCGTGCTGTCTATGGGCAACCCCCACGCCGTGCAGGTTGTGATGGATGTAGATAGCGCGCCCGTTGCCCGAGAGGGTCCGCGCATTGAAAGTCACCCCGCCTTTCCAAAGCGCGTGAATGCCGGCTTCATGCAAGTATTGAATCGCAATGCCATCAAGCTGCGTGTCTATGAGCGTGGCGCAGGAGAAACCCTGGCATGCGGTACTGGCGCTTGCGCTGCAGTGGTGTCGGGCATTCGTAGAGGTTTACTTGACTCTCCGGTACGCGTTCAAACGCGCGGAGGAGAGCTAAACATAGCGTGGCCCGGCGTTCGCGACGGCATCGCGCAATCGGTCATCATGACCGGACCAGCCACCACCGTCTTTGAAGGCGAATTTACCCTGCCTTAATGCCGTATTGCTTACGGTAGGCCGTCACTGCTGGAAGGTATTGCTGCAAAGCAGGGTCTTTAGAATCATCGAGGTAATCCATCAGATTACTCAAATTGGCAATCGCAATCACCGGAATACCAAACTCTTGCTCAACACTCTCAACCGCAGAGTGGCTACCAATGTCAACTGCATTGCCTGAGCGCTCCATTCGGTCCAGAGCAATCAAAACCGCTGCAGGCTCTGCGCCGGCAGCCCGAATCAATTCGACTGACTCTCGTACGGATGTGCCCGCTGAAATCACATCATCAATAATGACTACCTTTCCCTTTACCGGCGCGCCAACTAAAGTGCCGCCCTCACCATGGTCTTTTGCTTCTTTGCGGTTATAGGCAAACGGAACATTTTTATTTTGACTGGCTAAGGCAATTGCGGTTGCGGCGGCCAGCGTGATGCCTTTATAGGCAGGGCCATACAGCATGTCGAATGCAATGCCGGATTCGAGTAAGGCATTGGCGTAATACTTGCCCAAGGCCCCGAGTAAGGCGCCGTCACTAAAGCCACCGGCATTAAAAAAATAAGGGGATTGGCGACCGGCTTTGGTTTTAAACTCACCAAACGATAAAACGTGCGCCTCTAGGGCAAAGCGGATAAAGTCGAATTGATTTACATTTTTAGAGTTCATAGGCCTCCATGTTACGCATCATTTCAGCGAACCTCAACGGTATCCGTTCTGCAGCCAAAAAAGGCTTTATTCCTTGGGCGATCCAGCAAAAGGCGGACTTTATTTGCATGCAAGAACTCAAGGCCCAAGAGGCTGATCTAGATGAGGCCATGATGCGCCCAAGCGGATTACTTGGTTTTTTTCACTGTGCCGAGAAAAAAGGCTATAGCGGCTGCGGCATCTATACCCCGCACCAACCAGACGAGATCATTTACGGCTTTGGTAACCCCGAGTTTGATGCGGAGGGGCGATACGTTGAAGCCCGCTTTAAGACCCTCTCGGTGATCTCGGTGTACATGCCCTCCGGCTCCAGCTCGCCAGAGCGCCAAGAGGCCAAGTTTCGGTACCTCGATGTATTCATGCCGCACCTCATTGAGCTCAAGCGTAGCGGCCGTGAAATCGTCCTATGTGGGGATGTCAATATCGCGCACCATGAAGTGGACTTAAAGAATTGGAAAGGCAATCTCAAGAATTCAGGATTTTTGCCAGAAGAGCGCGCCTGGCTAACGCGCCTCTTTGGCGAAATTGGGTACGTCGACGTTTATCGTAAACTCGAGCCAGATACAACCGATGCCTGCTACACCTGGTGGAGCCAGCGAGGTCAAGCCTACGCCAAGAACGTCGGGTGGCGGATTGATTACCAGATCGCGACTGAAAAGATTGCGGCCTCAGCTAAGGCGACTTCCATCTACAAGCAAGAGCGCTTTTCTGATCATGCACCCTTAGTCGTCGACTATGACTGGTCGATTTAATCGACTGGGATTGCGGTCGACTCCGGTTTTTTGAATTGCACTAGGTTGAAATGAATCACCAGCCAGATTAGTAAAAGTACTGGTACGCCAATAATGGCGGTGCTAATAAAAAAGATGGGATAGCCAAAGGCATCTACAAATACCCCTGAAAATCCGGCCAACCACTTCGGTACCAGGAGCATCATCGAGCTAAACAAGGCATATTGAGTCGCTGAATACTGGATATTTGTTAATGAAGATAAAAATGCAATAAAAGCTGCAGTCGCAATTCCGGAGCTGAGATTGTCTGCAGAAATAACCCAAACTAATCCGGTCAAGTCATGGCCTTGGGTTGCCAGCCAAGCAAATAGTAAATTGCTGATAGCAGATAACACTGCCCCCAAAAACAAAATGCGCATCACCCCAAACCGGAGAGCCAACACGCCGCCAATAAATGCGCCAAGTAAGGTCATGATCACACCAAATACTTTGCTCACTGCGGCCACTTCATCTTTGGTGTAACCCATGTCGACATAAAATGGATTTGCCATAATGCCCATCACAATGTCACTAATCCGATAGATTGCAATTAACCCCAAGATGGCAATCGCATGCCAACCGTAGCGGGTAATGAATTCAGAAAAAGGCTCAATGAGTGTTTGATGCAGCCATGCTGTTGCATTACGCGCCTTAGCCAACTCGATGCGTGCGGGCTCCTTGCTCAAGAGGGTTGTAATGACGCCAACGGCAATCGAACAGGCCATGACCACATAAGCAAATTGCCACGCACTCGCATCGTAGCCGGCACCTGTCTCAACTCGAGCTGCCAACCACAGCACCCCTGCGCCAGACCAAATCAAGGCAAGGCGATACCCTGTTTGATACGTTGCGGCTAATGCGGCCTGTCGATCACTGTCGGCGGACTCAATCCGAAATGCATCTAGCGCAATATCTTGTGTCGCCGAGCCAAATGCCACCAGCAATGCACACCAAACCATCGGGGTAATCGCAACCTTGGGGTCTAAGCTAGCCATGCCCAATAAACCAAGAACAATAATGGATTGGGCACAAATCAACCAACTGCGACGACGCCCCAGCAATTGACCTAAAAACGGAATCGGTAACCGATCCACTAAAGGCGCCCATAACCACTTGCCGGCATAAATCAGGCCAATCCAGGTGAGGTATCCAATGGTGCTACGATCAATGCCGGCCTCACGCAACCAAAAACTCAGGGTACCCAGAATGAGTAGAAGCGGAAGTCCCGCAGAAAAACCCAAGAACAACATCCGCAGGCAAGGCCATTCCAGGTAAACCCGAAAATCACTTGCCCAAGAACGGATTGAATTAAGTGCCACGAATGCGGTAAATGGCTAAGCTGCCCAGTAGATTAGCTGCCCAGGTAATTGGGCGGCCTTCGTGCAAAACAACGCGATCCAAGATGTCTAATCCCAATCGGTGTGCCAGCCCTTCAAAATCAGCAATCGTTAAAACGCGCACATTAGGCGTATCAAACCAAGCGTAGGGTAGCGACTTAGATACCGGCATATGACCCATTGCAACGGCGAGGCGATGCGACCAATGACCGAAATTTGGAAAGGAGATGACGCACTCTTTTCCAACGCGAACAATTTCAGAAAGAATTTTTTCTGTCTGGTGAATCGTTTGTACGGTTTGCGATAAAACAACCGTATCAAAACTTTTATCTTCAAAGAGAGCTAAGCCCCCTTCTAAATCCTGCTGAATCACATTGAGGCCTTTTTGTACGCAAGCTAATACTCTTTGGTCATCGATCTCCACGCCATAGGCATGTACCGGTTTTTGGGTTTGCAAAAAGGCCAGAAAGCTGCCGTCCCCACAGCCCAAGTCCAGCAGTTGGCTTTGCGGCGCAACCCAATTGGCAATCGCGGCAAAATCAGCGCGCATCATGGCAATGCCTCAGCAATTTTTTTAAAGTATGCCCGCACTAGATTATGGTACCGAGCGTCATCGAGCAAAAATGCATCATGGCCATGCGGTGCATCAATTTCGGCATAGGATACCTCGCGCTTATTGCTAAGAAGGGCCTCAACAATTTCCCTGCTGCGATTGGGCGGAAAGCGCCAATCGGTTGAAAAACTAATGATCAGAAACTGGGCCTTCACTTCCGCCAAGGCACGGCTTAAGCTGCCACCGTGGCGCCGTGCGGGGTCAAAATAATCGAGGGCGCGCGTGATGAGAAGATAGGTGTTGGCATCAAAGTAGCTCGAAAACTTATCCCCTTGATAGCGCAAGTAACTTTCAACCTCAAATTCCACATCAAAACTAAAGCGGTACTCATCGGGGGCACCGGCAGGGCGCTGTAACTCCCGTCCAAACTTTTCAGCCATGTCATCGTCTGACAAATAGGTAATGTGGCCAACCATGCGCGCCAAGCGCAAACCACTTTTGGGCACCACGCCATGGGCGTAATAGTTGCCACCATGAAAATCCGGGTCCGACAAAATGGCATTGCGTGCCACTTCATTAAACGCAATATTTTGGGCGCTTAATTTGGGAGTCGATGCAATCACGATGCAGTGCGCCAAGCGCTTAGGAAACTGAATCGCCCACGCCATTGCTTGCATACCGCCTAAGCTACCGCCCATGACAGCAGCAAAGCGGCGAATACCTAATTTATCCGCTAGTCTTGCTTGCGTATTGACCCAGTCCTCTACTGTCACCACCGGAAAATCAGCCCCATACGGCTTGCCTGTTTCCGGGTTCACGCTCATGGGCCCTGTGGAGCCGAAGCAGGAGCCTAAATTGTTAACACCGATCACAAAAAAGCGATCGGTATCGATTGGCTTTCCTGGCCCAATCATGTTGTCCCACCAGCCGATGTCCGATGGATTTTCTGGATCAGGCCCAGCTACGTGATGCGATGCATTGAGGGCATGGCAAATCAAAATGGCATTGCTCTTATCGCTATTGAGCTTGCCGTAGGTTTCAATAACTAGGTTGTAATTATTGAGAATCGCTCCGCTTTGTAAGGGTAGGGATTCTGCAAAATGGATGGTGTTTCGTGAGAGATGGAGATCACTCATTCTGCAAGCAAGATACGAAGGCTAACCTCAGACGCCTCAGTTGGCAGCTTTTTAAAACCGCTTCGTGCAAAGCGATGCCAACGACCCAATACAA
>CAMDKY010000064.1 GCA_945901245.1 Polynucleobacter meluiroseus
ATTAGGTCACTTTCAAACGATTAATTGGAAATCCCGCGGTACCCCCCATAGCATGGTGATTCAGGGCTGCCTACAGGAAGTCGATCGTCAGCGTTTAGCCACCGACTTGTCAGCTATTTGTGAATCGATCGTTGATTTATTTGAACCGAAGGTAAAGCAGGCGCCATTTCAGCGGTATTTATTTTTAGTCAATGCAGTTTTATCCGGCTATGGCGGTTTAGAGCACGTAGACAGCACAGCCTTACTATGCAATCGGGATCACTTACCGCAACACGGCCTCCCACTCAATGAAGATGGTTATCGTGAATTTTTAGGTCTTTGTAGTCACGAATACATTCATGCCTGGTTAGTCAAGCGCATTCAGCCCAAATCATTTCAGCCCTACGATTTACAAGTCCGTAATCACACACGCCTGCTTTGGCTCTTTGAGGGCTTTACCAGCTACTACGATGACTTACAGTTACTGCGCAGTAAGCGTATTGCCTTGCAGCCCTACCTTGATTTAGTCGCCAAGAATTGGAATATGGTTTTGCGAGGGCCTGGTCGTCATAAGCAAAGCGTCGCGGATAGCTCCTTTGATGCTTGGACCAAGTATTACCAGGCCGATGAACATACTCCTAATGCCGTAGTGAGTTATTACGCCAAAGGCGCTTTAATTGCGCTTGGCCTCGACCTACTCATTCGGGTGCAAACCCGCCAACGCAAATCCTTGGATACCGTCATGCAATTGCTTTGGGCTACCCATGGTAAGACGCAAGAGGGCCTGGCAGAGGATGGTTTTGAGCGGATTGTGCTGGCTGCAATTGGTCCTGACTTTAAAAAGCCGTGGCTGCAATTTAAGGCGCGCTACATCGAGGGCACGCATGACCTACCGCTGGCTGAGTGGCTTACGGCCGAGGGTATTGTGGTTACCGACAAAAAAATGAGTCTGCTCGAGCATATGAAATTGCAATGGGCTATGCGCTACAGCGACCAAAATGGTTGGGTCAAAGTAACGCATGTGCTGGACGGAGGCATCGCTCAGCGTGCTGGCTTAGCGCCGGGTGATTTGATCTGCAGCATCAATGGGCAACGGATTACTCCCAGCCGAATCGATGCGGTCTTTGCGCAATTGCAAATGGGGATGACTGCGCGCTTGCGTTTTTATCGCCAAGACTGTGAGCATGAGAGTCAATTTGTATTAGAGCCATCCACCCCCGTTGTACAGTACCAAATTTCTGCAAAGTAAATCAGCTCTTCTAAATATGGCGTGGCAATGCTCAATGTAGAAGCGCTCATACCAAGCGATTGGAAATTACTGTTTGGAGATTATCTCGCTTCGCCGGATTGGCAGCAGCTGCAGGCTAATCTGCACAAGGCAATTGCGGATGATGCGAATGCCATCTGCCCACCACCCCCGCTCTTCTTTCGGGCTTTAGAACTCACTCCAGTCGAAGCGGTATCGGTGGTGATTCTTGGGCAAGACCCCTACCACTCGCCAGGCCTCGCGCAAGGCCTAGCATTTTCAATACCCGCATCAATCTTGCCCGGCTCACGCGCCTTTCCGAGCTCCCTGCGCAACATCAGCAAAGCCTTAGAGCTCGAAGGGTTTGGTTCCTTAGCACACGGCGACTTACGTGATTGGGCCGAGCAAGGCGTCTTGCTTCTAAATACCGCACTGAGTGTCAAACAAGGCGAGGCTGGCAGCCACTTTCACTTGGGTTGGCAGCACTGTATCAATGCGCTGATTCGGCAACTGTCGATCGCCAAGCCCAATTTAGTCTGGCTACTCTGGGGAGCGCACGCCCAATCCAAAATACCCTTGATTGAGCATGGGGAGCTTGGTTCAGAGAAGCCCACCCATCTGATATTGCAAGCCTCACACCCTTCGGGCTTGGGGGTGTATAAAACAGCGCAGCCTTTTTTAATTCAGCAGCATGCGGGCGAGCAGCCCAATGCAAGCTGCGGCCATTTCACTAAAACCAATGATTGGTTGATTGCCCACGGCAAGAACCCCATTCGCTGGATTGATCCCGAGCTACAAACAAGGCAAAACAGCTTATTTGCGGATAACGGTCAGTAATAAACCAGCAAGCCAGGCTGAGACGATGGCAGTCAGCCATTCCGCGATTTGACCTGACTGAAAAAGTCCCAAAGCCTGACCCCCATACGATCCGGCAGCAGCGCCCAGAAAACCCACCAAGAAAAGACCACAGAGCCCCAATAGTCCTGTTTTTTGGCGTGAGCGGCCAGGGTAAAAGTAATACGCCGACCACCCAACAGCTGACCCAATCAGTAGAAAAGCCAAAAACCCCATGCGTATCCCCATTAAAACGCCATCAAACCTATAATTAGGGCCTATGAAGCTGTTGACCCTCGGCATCAATCATCACACAGCGCCAGTGGACGTTCGGGAAAAAGTCGCCTTTGACCCTGAATACCTACAAGAGGCACTCCATGACTTGCGCCAGCACCTCAGCGGCGTCAGTCAGTCTGGCCTGCCTGAAGCTACCATCTTGTCAACGTGCAATCGAACCGAGCTGTATTGCGCAGCGAACGATGCCGACTCCGCCTCCCTCTTGCACAGCGCTACCTTTGATTGGCTAGCCAAAAGCCAACAACTGGCCCCCAGTAGCTTAGAGCCCCACATTTATTCACTGCCCCAGTCGGATGCCGTACGCCATGCGTTTCGGGTTGCGTGCGGCCTTGATTCCATGGTCCTTGGTGAAACCCAAATCCTTGGACAAATGAAAGATGCGGTTCGTACCGCCAATCAAGCAGGGGCACTTGGTACCTACTTAAACCAACTCTTCCAAAAAACCTTTGCTGTAGCGAAAGAAGTACGAGGCTCAACCGAGATTGGTGCGCACTCGATTTCGATGGCGGCAGCGGCAGTACGGCTCTCCGAACGCATCTTTGAACAAATTGCCGAGCAGCGCGTTCTTTTTATTGGCGCGGGTGACATGATCTCTTTGTGCGCGACGCACTTTGTGGCGCGCCGGCCCAAGCAAGTTGCGATTGCCAATCGCACAATCGAGCGCGGTCAAGAATTAGCCGATGCAATTGCATCGCAAAATGTCGAGGCAGAATCATTCAAGTTATCTGACTTGCCAAGTCGCCTACATGAGTTCGACATCATTGTGTCGTGCACCGCGAGCTCTTTGCCCATCATTGGTCTTGGCATGGTCGAGAGTGCCCTGAAGCAACGGCGCCGTAAGCCCATGGTGATGATTGACTTAGCTGTGCCACGCGACTGTGAACCGGAAATCGCTCGCTTAAATGACATTTACCTCTACACCGTCGATGACCTAGGCGTCATGATTCAGACGGGTAACTCGATGCGGCATGCGGCGGTAAGCCAAGCAGAAGCCATTATTGAAGACCGCGTTGGCAATTTTATGCATTGGCTCAATGGCCGCAACACCGTTCCTTTGATTCAGGATCTGCAGCAACATGGGGAGCGCCTGCGTCAAATTGAAATTGAGCGCGCCATGAAACGCCTGATGCGCGGCGATGACCCTCAAGAAGTCCTCAATGCCATGGCACAAGGCTTAACCAATAAGTTTTTACACGGCTCACTCCATACCTTGCAGCACTCCAATGGCGCTGAACGCGATTCCTTGATTAAACTACTACCTAAATTATTTTCCACCCACTCGAGCGCCTACTCGCACACCTATCATCATGCCGAGCAAGACTCTAGTAAGCACACCAACGACACATCCGACAAGAACGATCTGTAGATGAAACCCAGCATGCGTGCCAAGCTGGAGCATCTGGATACTCGCTTGGCTGAATTAAATTCCCTGTTAACGCTTGAAGAGTCCACCAAGGACATGGATGTCTATCGCAAGTTAACGCGCGAGCACTCGGACATTGCCACGGTTGTCGAGCAGTTTGCTTTGTATCGCCAAGCAGAAGCGGATTTAGCTGCAGCCGAAGGCATGCGCGCAGATCCCGAGATGAAAGCCTTTGCCGATGAAGAACAAAAGGCAGCGGCGGCGAAGATGGTTGAGCTCGAGGCTAGCCTACAAAAGGCCTTGCTGCCTAAAGATGAAAACGATGATCGCAATGTCTTCTTAGAAATTCGGGCGGGCACTGGCGGTGATGAGAGCGCCCTGTTTGCAGCCGATTTATTGCGCATGTATATCCGCTTTGCAGAACGTCAAGGCTGGAAAATCGAGGTTGTGAATTCCGCTGAGTCGGATCTCGGTGGCTACAAAGAAGTGGTTTTGCGCCTCGTTGGCCAATCGGTGTACTCCCGCCTTAAGTTTGAATCTGGCGGGCATCGGGTGCAGCGTGTTCCCCAAACCGAAACCCAGGGACGTATTCATACGTCGGCATGTACGGTGGCAGTCATGCCAGAGGCCGATGAAATCGAGGCCGTCAAAATTAATCCCGCTGAATTGCGCATCGATACCTTCAGGGCCTCGGGCGCCGGCGGCCAGCACATCAATAAAACCGATTCTGCGGTGCGCATAACGCATCTGCCTACCGGAATCGTGGTGGAGTGCCAAGACGATCGCAGCCAACACCGCAATAAAGAACAGGCCATGAAAGTCTTAGTCTCCCGCATCATGGATGGACGACAACGCGAACAGCATCAACAGGAAGCGCAAACCCGCAAATCCCTGATCGGCTCAGGCGATCGCAGTGACCGTATCCGAACCTATAACTTTCCCCAAGGCCGCATTACCGATCACCGCATCAATCTCACGCTCTATAAGATTGATGCCATGATGGATGGCGATATTGATGATTTATGCAATGCCCTGGCTAGCGAGCATCAAGCCGAGTTACTCGCCGCCCTGGGTGATAACTAAGCTACTTCAATTATTTTTGGCTCTCATCTGAACCGATGCCAACCCTGCGTTCCGTGCTGAACGAAACCCGACTTCCTAAAAATGAAGCGCGCATGGTCTTGGCCCATTTACTTGAAATCCACCTGCAGTTACCCCAGTCGGCTTTACTGACGCAGGATGATATGGCGCTCAGCGATGCCTTTGTAAAGGAGTGGGTTTTGCTGGAGCAACGCCGTCTTGATGGCGAGCCAATTGCCTACCTGATTGGCAAGCGTGGCTTTCATGCGATCGAGTTAATGGTAGGGCCAGGGGTCCTCATTCCTCGCCCAGAAACCGAGCTCTTTGTTGATTTAGGTTTATATGAATTACAAGCTATCCTCAAAAAAAAACATGATTTTAATGAGAGTGAGTATTCGCTTACTATGCTTGATTTGGGTACGGGCTCTGGTGCAATTGCCCTAGCGATTGCAGCCAGCCAGCCCAATGTAACCGTGGTGGTGACCGATGCGTCGCAGGCTGCGCTGGACATTGCGCAGCAGAATGCAGCACACCTGAAGCTAAGCGATCGCGTGTCATTTTGCCTTGGCAGCTGGTATGCAGCACTCCAAGCCCCTGGCAACACGCATCGGAGTTTTGATCTGATTCTCAGCAACCCGCCCTACATTGCGGCAGATGATCCGCACCTCAGCAAAGGCGATCTGCGTTTTGAGCCGCCAAGTGCCTTAACCGATTTTGGCTCAGGACTGACCTGCCTCTCAACCATCATCTATGGCGCCATAGCGCATTTGAAGCCGGGCGGTCTCTTGGCGGTAGAGCATGGTTTTGATCAATCCCCTGCTGTTCTAGCGCAGATGGCTCAGGTTGGCTTTCAGGACATTAGACCGTATCGGGATTTAGCCGGTCATTGGCGGGTCGCCTCTGGCAGCAAACCCCTTTAGAGGTAAATCGATAACCCTATTTTTGAATCGGTCTTAAAATTGGCTTACTAATTTTGCATACATGGAGTAACGCAATGGATACCCAAGCCCAAATCAAAGAAATCGTCACCAGCCATCCCGTCGTGCTGTTCATGAAAGGCACTCCCCAGTTTCCGCAGTGCGGCTTTTCAGGCAATGCGATTAACATCCTGCGGGCTTGCGGTGCCGACAATCTGCATACCGTTAATGTATTTGATGATGAGGGTATTCGTCAGGGCATCAAGCAGTACGCCAACTGGCCAACTATCCCCCAGCTTTACATCCATGGTGAGTTTGTCGGTGGCTCGGACATCATGACCGAGATGTTTCAAAGCGGTGAACTGAAGCAGTTGATTCAGGGTTAATGCGTTATTCAAGCTTCTGCGGCAAGATAAACTGTTCTTTTAAGGTGCGTCGGTTTAAAATTAAGACGAATTTACTGACCGTGCCTTGTATGAAAGGATAGAGCAAATGCCTAACTTAATTACCGTTGATCCGGCTATTTGCCACGGCAAGCCTTGTGTGCGTGGTTTGAGGTACCCCGTTGAAAATGTTTTAGAGTGGCTGGCCAGCGGAATGACTACTGAGCAGATTTTGGAAGACTATCCAGATCTAAATAAGGAAGATATTCTTGCCGTTCTTTCCTATGCCGCAAGACTAAGTCATGTAAAGCGATTTGAACGTTTAGTAGCATGAAGTTTTTAGTTGACGCCCAACTACCAAGGCGATTTATTGAATGGTTCGAGGCCCAAGGGCATGATGCAATTCATACTTCTGATCTCCCACTCAAAAATGCCACCCCCGATCAAGTAATAGTATCTAGAGCAGTTTCAGAGGATCGAATTGTTGTAACAAAAGATAGTGACTTTGTTCAATCCTTCTTATTGAATGGTGATCCTGCACTACTGCTAATTTCAACTGGCAATATTTCCAATTTCGATTTGGAGAATCTTGTACAAGCTAACCTAAGCTTAATTGCCATCGCATTTAAAGACCATCGCTTTGTTGAAATATCAAACGATGGTGTAATTACGCATGAATAGTGAGTGATCGCTCCTTGATTCTTGGGTACTAATATGCATTCCTTTTTCATCGTTATTTATGTCATTTGATCTCTCCACGCTTCTCTTTCTTGGTCTACTCATTGCAGCCTGTGCTGGGCTACTAATTTATGTCCTGACTTTGCGCAGCCGCTTTAGTAGTACAGAGCTGACCCTTGCCGAACAAACTGCTTTAATAGCGAGTCTTCGTGCGGAGCGCGATACGGCCTTACAAAATGCCATTCGCCTGGAGGCTGCACTGGATTCGGAACGCAAGCAAGGTCTAGGCCGAATTGAGTCCCTCAATGAAGCAAAAGAGGCCCTGACCATTCAGTTTAAGAATCTCGCTAACGACATCTTGGACGATAAAACACGCCGCTTTACTGAACAAAATGCCTTGAGTCTAGATGCCCTGCTTAAGCCATTGCAAACTAAGTTGACGGAATTTAAGGAACAAGTTTCCACGTCGTATG
>CAMDKY010000065.1 GCA_945901245.1 Polynucleobacter meluiroseus
CTCAAGCATGGTTTTTATGTCATCGATGCCAACCAGGTCGAGAGACTGCCTGCCTACGTTGACGGCGCTGATGAAATTAACCCCAGTGGGCACATGATTAAGGGTGGCGGCGGGGCGCTCACGCGCGAGAAGATTGTGGCATCGCTAGCAAAGCAGCTCATTTGCATTTGCGATGATTCTAAGCAAGTAGACACATTAGGCCATTTTCCACTACCAATAGAGGTAATCCCATTGGCAGAGGCTTCGGTGTCTAGGGCAATGCAAGCCTTAGGAGGCAGCCCGCGCTTACGACTAATGGCGGGTACTGCCGATCCTTTTGTAACTGACAATGGCGGCTGGATTATTGATGTGGCTGGTCTTGCGATTGCCGACCCAATAGCGTTGGAGGCGCAGGTGAATCAAATTGCAGGCGTGATAACGGTCGGATTGTTTGCACGTCAAAAGGCGGATATCCTTTTTGTTGGCGGCACGAACGGAGTCAAGCGCGTCGATTTTTCTTAAGTATTAGACAATCAACTAGTCAGTCAATAAAAAAGGACCTCTGAGGGGTCCTTTTTACATTCGCAGCGCCAAACTAGGCAGCTTAGGCACTGGGCGGTACATAACCGGTAGCAGCATCTGCTCCGCCTTCGTAGAAGTATTTTTCTACTTGCTTTAAGAGGTATTGGCGCGCACGAGGATCGGCCATATTGAGGCGGTTCTCATTAATGAGCATAGTTTGGTGTTTTAACCAGCCAGCCCACGCCTCTTTTGAAACTTCTTGCCAGAGTTTTTTCCCTAGGTCGCCTGGGAGTGGTGCAAAGTCCATTCCCTCGGCTTCTTTATTGAGCTTGATACATTGAACCATCCGTGCCATTGCGTACGCCTTTCTAAATGCAATCAGTGAATACTGAATCGAACTTGCATTATGTCAAGTTTTTGGTCAAGACCATCGACTTGCGATCCCAGTTGTAAATTTGCTTACGCTCTTCGGGTAAATCATCGACGCTGGACCGAACAAAACCGCGTTTTAAAAACCAATGCTCGGTTCGTGTGGTGAGTACAAAGAGTTTATTAATGCCTTCTTTTTTTGCCCTGGCTTCGATGCGCTTTAGCAGGCGCTCGCCATCGCCTGACCCCTGTACATCTTGATCAACTACTAAGCAGGCAAGCTCGCCAATGCCATTGGGGAATGGAAATAGGGCAGCGCAGCCGAATAAGACCCGATCGTGCTCAATAACAGAAAAGCGATCAATATCACGCTCAATCACATCTTGGCCGCGGGCAGCGAGTATTCCCTCTTCCTCTAGGGGCATCGTCAATTGCAAAATACCACCCACATCGTCCTGATTTGCTTCGCGCAGATTTTCAATACCGGAGGATGCAATCATCATACCCACACCATCGTGGGTAAAGAGCTCTTCGAGTAGAGCGCCATCGCGGTTGCAGGGCAAAAAGTGCACACGACTGACACCAGCTTTAATGGCTTTACCCGACAGATTTAATAGGGTCTTCATGCCCGCAGGAATTTCTGGGTGGCTGGTGACGTACTCTTGCATCTGCGCCAAGGAGAGTTCCGTAATCAAGTCACCGGCTTCATCGTGCAGACCAGAGTAGGGCGTTAAGAATAAAATCTTATCGGCTTTCAGGGCAGCAGCAGTCGATGCAGCAACGTCTTCAAACGATAGATTAAATGCTTGCCCCGTTGGTGAAAAGCCCAGTGGAGAGAGCAAGACAATTTTGTTGCTATCGAGTGAGAGTTTGATCGAGACTGAATCCACTTTGCGCACAAGGCCCGTATGAATAAAGTCAACGCCATCCACCACGCCAAAGGGCATAGCAGTAATAAAGTTGCCCGAGATAACGGAAATGCGGGAACCCGCCATCGGGGTATTAGGTAGGCCCCGACTGAACGCTGCTTCAATATCCAGGCGCAGTTCACCGGCAGCTTCTTTGACGCACTCCAGTGCAGCAGCGTCTGTAATGCGATAGCCATTCATGTGTCCCTGCCCAAACTGACTCTTGATTTGGCGCAGCGTCAACTGCTCCTCAATCTGCGGACGAATGCCATGCACGAGGACAATCCGCATGCCCATGGCATGCAACATAGCAATGTCCTCAATAATGCGCTCCAAGCCAATTTCTTGAACCAGTTCACCCGCAAAGGCAATGACAAAGGTCTTTTCTCTAAAGCTGTGGATGTAAGGAGCAACGTCTCTGAGCCAGCCCACAAAAGGGAAGTTGCTGGGGGTTTCGCTCTCGGGGGGCGATTTTGTCAGGGAGTTCGGTGCGGTAGCTGCCATAGTGAGAAAATTATAGGGTGATGCCGCCGATAAACCAATCAAAATCCGATGCTGTGCCTGCTTCCAACACAATTAATGGAGGCTCAAAGCGAATCGCCATCCGCTTTCCGGAAGAATTGCCGGTCTCGGGTCAGCGCGAAGTCATCATGGCGGCGCTACGATCCAATCAGGTGGTGATCGTCTGCGGCGAGACAGGGTCCGGTAAAACCACGCAGTTACCCAAGATTTGTTTGGAGCTCGGCCGCGGCACCATGAACGGCGGCCGTTTAATTGGCCATACCCAGCCGCGCCGCATTGCTGCTACAGCAACCGCTAAGCGCATCGCCCATGAGCTGGGAACGCCCATGGGTCAGGATGTGGGTTATCAAATTCGGTTTGCGGATAAAACCACCGCAAGCGCATCGATCAAGCTGATGACCGATGGCATCTTGCTCGCACAGACCCAGCGCGATCCGCTGCTTAAGGCCTACGACACCCTGATCATTGATGAGGCCCATGAGCGCAGTCTCAACATCGATTTTTTATTGGGTTACCTGCGCCAACTATTACCCAAGCGCCCCGATTTGAAGATCATCATTACCTCAGCCACGATTGATGCGCAGCGTTTTTCCCAGCATTTTACGATTGGTTCTAAGCCGGTCCCGGTCATTGAAGTTAGCGGACGGCTCTTTCCAGTGGAGCAGCGCTATGTACCGCTGGAGTTAGACACAAAAAAAGAGGTGATGGATTTATCGGACGCCGTTGCGCAGGCAGTAACGCAAGTGTGGAGCGTGGGCGCTTCTGGCTCGGGCGATGTACTGGTGTTCTTGCCGGGTGAGCGGGAGATTCGGGATTGCGCTGAAACCCTCAGAAAAGACTCCATCTTGCAAAGCCGCTTTCATCCGGATGTGCTAACGCTCTTTGCACGTCAATCGGTTGCGGAGCAAGAGCGCGTCTTTCAGGCTGGCAATGGCCGCCGCATTATTTTGACCACCAACGTTGCCGAAACCTCATTGACCGTGCCTAATATTCGCTATGTGATTGATAGTGGCTTAGCACGCGTGAAGCGCTACTCGTACCGCAATAAGGTCGAGCAGTTGCAAATTGAGCCAATCTCCCAAGCAGCGGCCAATCAACGGGCAGGGCGCTGTGGCCGAGTATCGGATGGCATATGCATACGGCTCTATAGTCAAACGGATTTTGAGGCGCGGCCACGTTTTACTGACCCGGAGATTCTGCGTAGCTCACTTGCTGCGGTATTGCTGCGCATGAGCGCACTACGCCTATCGAAGATTCAGGACTTTCCATTTATTGATCGGCCACTGGGCCGTGCCATTGCCGACGGTATTCAATTGCTCGATGAGCTAGGTGCGATTGATACGGAAGGTGAAAACAATACCTTTACCCTAACTAATATAGGTAAGGCACTGGCTGATTTGCCGCTCGATCCGCGGATTGGCCGAATATTACTCGCAGCGCGAGAGCACCAGGCTTTGCGCGAAGTAACCATTATTGCTGCTGCCTTAGCCACGCAAGATCCACGCGAGCGTCCGATGGATCAGGCTGGAGCCGCTGATCAAGCTCACCTCCTGTTTAAAGACGAGAAGTCCGAATTTCTGAGTTTTGTGAAACTGTGGGACTGGTATCACCATGCTTTAACGCATAAGCACAGTAATCGCCAGCTTGAAAACCAATGCCGCAGTCAGTTTTTGTCACCGCGGCGACTGCGGGAGTGGCGTGATGTGCATGGGCAGCTGCACACCATGCTCGGCGAAAAAGGATGGAAAGAAAATGGCCTCCCTGCGACCTACGAGCAAATTCATTTGGCTTTGCTGACTGGTTTGCTCGGTCACGTAGCCAAAAAAGAAGAGGAAGAGCGCGGTCCGCATGCGGGCGCCTATCTTGGTGCTCGGGGTATTCGGCCGCATATTTGGCCCGGTTCTACCTTAGGGAAAAAAGCCGGGGCCTGGATTTTGGCAGGCGAGTTGCAAGAGACCAGTCGTTTGTATGCACGGACGATTGCGAAGATCGAGCCCCAATGGGTTGAGAAGGTAGCCGCGCACCGCTTGGTTAAGTCCCTGAGTGATCCCTTTTGGGATAACCGCCAGGGCGAGGTCATGGCATTTGAGCGGGGAACCCTCTATGGGCTGCCAATCTACCATGGCCGTAAGGTCCGCTTTGCACCCCATGATGCGCAGGAGGCACGCCAGTTATTTATTCAGCAGGCCTTGGTTGGCGCCGAGCTATTTGGTCGCATGGAAACCCTCGCCCAAGAGAAAGAATTAGAAGCGCTCAGTAAAAAAGCCCACCCTCGGCATTTTGATTTTTTCTGGCATAACCGAAAATTAATTCGGGAGATTGAGGCTTTGGAACACCGTTCTCGCAGGCCCGATGTATTGGTGGATGAGCAACTACTCTTTGCATTTTATGAAAGCCGTTTGCCTACTGAGGTACTCAGTCGATCGGGTATGGAAGCGTGGCTGCGAAAGACCCCGGATGCAGAGGCAAGCCTACGCTTAGATAAAGCCGATTTAATGCGCCATGAGGCTGCTGGCATTACGGTTGATCGCTATCCAAAGACCTTGAGTATGGGAGGTAGCAGCCTTAGCCTCACCTACCATTTTGAGCCAGGCAGTATTAAAGACGGCATGACCTTGGTGGTGCCGCTGACGATGCTCAATCAAATTGATGGTCGCCGCTGTGAGTGGTTGGTGCCTGGTATGTGCGAAGAGAAGACCCTCTTATTGCTCAAGTCCCTTCCGCAAAAATTGCGGCGTCACTGCGTCCCCTTGCCCGATTACGCCAAAGGCTTTATGCAGCGTGTAACGGATGCAATGCAATTTGGTGTGGGGGATTATGTAGACGCCCTGCTAAGCGACTTACGCAGAGAAAAGGGTTTGGAATTTAAGCGGACGGACTTTCGTCCTGAGTCCTTACCACTCCATTGCAGCATGAACTTTCGCTTGATTGATGCGCATGGGCGTCAACTGGAGTTGGAGCGTAATTTATCCCGCTTACGCGCCGCGTACGGCCAAGAAGCGCGGAGCGCATTTCAGGCGGTAGCGCAGGAAGCGGTTTCAACCGAACTTATTCAGGCGGAGGGTAAAAAGGCAAGCCTGACGCAGAGCGAATCTCCCGCAACAGCGCTTATCGGCGCTTATCGCCAATGGGATTTTGGGCCGCTACCTGAGACACTGGAGATTCAAAAGGGAAACAAGACCTTATTTGGTTATCCAGCATTGGTAGATCAAGGCGATGCGGTAGACCTGGAGGTATTTGATGATCTTCTTGAGGCGCGTAAAGTGCATTGGCAGGGTCTACGTCGTTTATTTGCGATCAGTCAAAAAGACACAGTGAAGGCCTTGCAAAAGCAGATGCCGGGTATACGTGAAATTGGTTTGCTGTTTATCAATATTGGCCAAGTGGATCAATTCATTGAGCAGATACTGCAGCTGGCATTGGAGCGTGCTTTTATGTTGGAGCCATTGCCAAGCAATGCGCAAGAGTTTGCCGAGCGGGTGAGCAGCGGGAAACCGCGCTTAACCCTGATTGCCCATGAAATTGCGCGCCACACCTTGGCAGCCCTTGAGGCCCATGCGGAGGTACAGAAAAAAATGGCACAGGCAAAGGCCGTATCACCAGCTGCCCATGCGGATATGGCGGAGCAAATTCAGGGTCTCATTTTCCCGAAAATGCTGGTGGAAATTCCCTATGCGCAACTGGTGCATTTACCGCGTTACCTCAAAGGGGTAGCACTGCGGATTGAAAAGCTGCGTACGAATGCTGCCCGAGATGCCCAATGCCAGCGTGACTGGGAGTCGCTCGCTAGGACATGGCAAAAGCGCCTCCATGGCAATAAGGGCTCATCCTATGCAATGCAGGATGACCCGGGCTTACGGGATTTTCGTTGGCAGCTCGAAGAACTCCGTGTGGCCTTGTTTGCGCAGGAACTCAAAACCCCAACCCCAATGTCTTTAAAGCGCCTCGAAAAGGTCTTTGCAAGCCTGCGTTAAGCCACAAACTGCTTACAATAGGCTCTTAATTCATCTTTTATTTGTAAACAGGCTATAGACGTGCACAAACCCGCAATTTTTCACCTTACTGCAAGGTCAGTAGCTGCTTTTGTAGCTACTTTTATTTTCTTCGGCGCAGTACAAGCAGCTAAGCCAACAGAACCAACGCTTGCTGTGGTTTTAAATTCTGGGGATGCGAGCGTGAGTCTAGTGGACATGAAAACGCGCACGGTCACCAAAACCATGCCCATCGGCAAAGAGCCGCATCACGTCATGTTGACACCAGACGAAAAAACCTTACTGATTGCCAATGCCATGGGCAACGACATTGCCTTGATGAGCCCATTGACGGGCGAGGTCACCGGACGCATTCCCAAAATCATCGATCCGTATCACATTGGTTACTCTCCCGATAATCGCTGGTTTATTACAGCCGCAAACCGCCTTGACCGCGTTGACATTTATGCAGCCAATGGCGCCGACTTAAAGTTGGCCAAAACCATTGCCGTTGGAAAAACACCGAGCCACATTGCATTTACTGCAGATAGCAAGCTCGCATTTGTGACGATGCAGGATTCAAATGATCTTGCCGTGATTGATTTAGTGAACCAAACCCTATTGTGGAAGATACCAACCGGGCCAGCGCCTGCTGGACTGTGGATGACCCCGGGTGATCAATACCTTTTGGTGGGTATTACTGGCGGTGATTATGTGCAAGTGATTGATTGGCGTAATCGCCGCGAGGTAAAAAAGATCTTTACCGGCAAAGGCGCCCATAACTTCAGGCCTCAAGGTGATCGCAAGCATGTCTTTGTAACCAATCGGG
>CAMDKY010000066.1 GCA_945901245.1 Polynucleobacter meluiroseus
ACTTTTTGAAGTACTGGTCTCAAGACCCAAGGCTGCTAACCTAGGGCCAGGCAAGGTTCCGATCTTTTGAAGACCTATGAATTGGTTTTGCTGATCGATATCAAAGCGATATAAGAAAGTGTCTTGCAACCCCGATCCCGCATCGACAAAAATCCCAGTAACAGTGCCATTACCTAGAAAATCTCCCAAAGCCAATCCCGAACTACCCACCATCCCTTGATAACTCTTGAGGCTGGTAGCCGACCCTACGAATTGACGAGTGCCCATATATCCTGCAGAAATCACATCATCGTAGCCATCACGATTGACGTCAGCCGATGCCACTGCATGCATCCAAGTCGCTAATCCTAGAGATACTTTCTCAAGAGTGCCGCCACGGTTGATAAGCTGATACGCATTTACTGGATGATCTATATCGGTATAGGCTGATAAAAAAATATCTACCTTACCATCGCCATTAAAATCGCCAAATGCTACATCGCCGACGCCTTCTACCAAATTGGAATTGTCGGGCAACCACTGCGAAGTAAGATTTTGAAAGGTATTATTCTTCCAGCCAAAAATATGCACAGAGGTATTGCTATAAGTTGCAGGGGTGTTGGGCGTAGTTTCAAGAGCAACAAACAAGACTTCTTGAATACCATCACCATCGAGGTCTTTAGCATACATATAGGACATAGGATTACTCCGACTGCCATCGGTGTAATACGAAAACTGTCCCGCAAATTGTTTTGAGCCTATTTCCATAAATTTATTTTCCCCATTTCAGCGCTACCCCACAAATTGCTGATACTGAATGCCATTGGCAATGAGCGGAGTCACGTTAGTGACGTTCTCAGCTGAAGTAGAGAAGTAACCCAGAACATCCGCAGTAGACCAGCCCGTAGTGAGCTTTTCTTGCCAAAAGGCTAGGCCTCCCGCATCAGGGGCTCTGTTTAATACATTGTTATACAGCTTGGTTACTAAGGTATTAACAGTAGGATTAGAACCCCCAAAGGCAGTCTTAAATTCAGCGCTATTCACAAAGTTATTAGCCACATCGCTGTAACTCATACCGGTGTCCATCTTATTGATCCAAAAGCCTAATCCACCAGCGTCAGGTGTTCGGTTAAAGGCGGCTTTATAGAGCATGTAACCTGAACCCGCAGTTTGGTCTTTGCCGATGTCTAGGGCAATGGTGGTGTCGGTGAACTGGAGGCGTTCGATGTTGGTGAGGGTGTCGACTCCATCGCGGTTTGCCACTTTATCAGTGATGGTCAAACTGCTTGTCCCGCTTTTAAGGGTGTAACTAGATAATGCCCCCTTAAAGATGACACTATCGACACCTACTCCACCATTAATAGCATCATTCCCTAAGCCACCTTTTATTACATCATTTTTAGCGCTACCATTAATGGAATCACTGCCTTGCGTAATCAGAGCAAAAAAATCATCAAATGAGCTGGCATTATTTAAGGTGGAATAATTCCAACTGCCACCTGATACCGTAAAAGTATCGCCACCATTCGTGATCGTAACCTGGCTTAACGTTCCACTGGTACCATAAACGGAGGATGTAATAGAGCCGGAGAGTTCAATGCTGGTGCCATTATTTGAATAATAGATCTTAGATAGACTTCCATATCCACTAGTGGAAACAGAGCCGTACGCTTTAATCTCCATAGCACCGACCATTAAATCAACGTAACTGACCGTTCCGCTTAGTGTTGTAGCGGATATAGATCCCCTTGCCTCCACGTAATACTGTGGACGGTTATCAATGATTACGCTAGTCACCACGGGATAAGACGTATCAAAGTTTCTGCCAGTCACAGCAAATCTACCGCCGTCAGATCCGAAACCGCTAATGGTGTTACCTGTTTGCGTAGAAGATGAAACCGATATATTGCTTAACAAATTACCTAATTGATAGAGATTAGATACGCCATTAAACAGATTGTTGGACAAAGCAGATGTCCACAAGGCGCTTGAGAATGAGGATGATGTAATGGTTGCCATCAGGTATTTTTATAAATTAGGTATTTTTTATAAAATAGACCTATTTATATTATCTCTTTTAGTCCCATCCTGCACCTAAATCACGCCCTAAAGAGTCAAAACCTTACTAAAGGTGATAAAAAATGCGTAAAGAATATGATTTTTCAAAAGCCCGAAAAAAACCCCTATGCTTCGATGCTCAAAAGCCTATTACCATTCGCTTAGATGAAGACTCTATCGACTACTTTAAGGCTGTCTCACAAGAAGTTGGCATTCCTTATCAAAGTCTAATTAATCTCTATTTGAGGGATTGTGCGGCTACTCATAAGAAACTCAATCTCAGCTGGAAGTAGTTTAGAGGCAAAATTGGAATCCACTGCATTGGTCGATTTCGCCCCGGGCCACCAAGAAACAACTAATCCACCTTCCGGTGGTTTTTTTGGCGAGTGAATTAGGTGGGTGCTTGACAAAGCGTACGCTTTTACGTACTATATTCAAAAGGAGTGAAATCATGACCACATTAACTGCAAGCGAAGCTCGAGCCAGCCTTTACCGTTTGATTGATCAGGCGGCAGAGTCACACAAGCCCGTAGTCATCTCTGGTAAGCGGGCAAATGCGGTTTTGGTTTCTGAGGAAGACTGGAGCGCTATTCAAGAGACACTGTATCTATTGGCAATCCCGGGAATGCGTGAGTCGATTAAAGAATCCATGGCTGAGCCTTTGGCTAAGAGCAAAAGGACATTGAAGTGGTAGCTTGGAATTTAGCGTATTCCAAATTTGCCCTGAAAGACGCTAAAAAACTCTCCGCCTCTGGGCTACGAGATAAGGCGCAGGCTTTACTGGATCTATTGGAAGTTGATCCATTTCAAAATCCGCCGCCATATGAAAAGTTGGTAGGCGATTTAAAAGGTGCTTATTCGCGCAGAATTAGTATTCAGCATCGTTTGGTATATGAGGTATTTCGAAAAGAAAAGACCGTTCGTGTTTTAAGAATGTGGAGTCACTACGAATAAAGCGGCTCTTAGCTTAGAGGGAAATGACGCTATCTTGGGCCCTAGTTGATTTTCAGAGGGCCACCAACTTTAATGGCCATTGCGCTTACGCAATTCTAAAAACTCCCCCATGGCTGCTGATAAGCGGCGCTCCCAGCTGGTTTGATAACGCAGTAAGACATCGCTCTCTGCATTGGGCAATGCTAAAACCTGCAAGCGTAATTTTTTAGTTGATTCAAATTGGGAAAAGGCTCCGATTGCACTGTTCATCGCTCTTTGTAAATATGTCAACAGGCGTAACTGCGCTCTTATCTCGTCCATTTTTGGAAAAGGTTCTACCGGCGGATCGCTCTCCTGTATTACTGGTTTGGGCTTGACTTTCATTTTTGCGCGCAGCTCCGCTTGACGCTTGGCAATATGTAGCTCTAACGCGGTCGGCTCACGGTTTTTTTCGCTTTCTTTTTCGCGGCGCTCTTGCTCGGCCCTCATTTTCTTGATCAGATCTAAAGTATTATCCATACTTACTCTAAACTCGATTCCTTCTTCTTTCATTTTTTCTAAGCGTTTGCTTAGCGCCGCTAGTTTTTTGCAAAGGGAATCTGAGCTATCCACGCTATGCGAGCGATACTCCATTAGAAAATTAGCCAAGGCGGGCAAGGAATTCTCAAGATCAGCATTCGATTGCAAATCCACATCCAAGCAATTAATTTCTTTGGTAATTTCATCAAGCACTTCGGCACTTAATCCACAAGGCAGTAGCCACTCGCCACTCTCTAGATACTCTAAGAGACGACTGCGGGCAACGTCATTAAGGTGATCCATCTCCTGCACAATTTTTTGGGGATTATTTTCCAGCGCTTCATGGGCCAGCTGTGCGGCCGCTAATTCTGCTTGATAGACCGTCGCTAGCTTTTTGCGGTACAGCGCGATGCGCTCTAACTGCAAAATCTCCAATGGATCCGTGGCCTTGTATTGCTCAATCAGTTGATTGGCGTAGGCAACAATACTTTGCTGCTCAAAAGCAGTAGCAGGTTTCTCGCTTCGCAGGTTGTGCTTGGTGGCATTCTTCGATGCAATGGCTTTACCGGTTGGCGTTTTAGGGCCGCCGCCTCTTTTGCGCTGAACCATGAATGACCTCAAACAACCCGTGGCGATGTAGATAAATGTACACCGATTGGGGCAAAAAATTAAGGTCTAAAGCGCACCCCAGCGCCGCTTTCTGGCGTGCCGATAAATTCAATGCCGGCCTCTTCAAATGCTTTTTGAACAGCATTAAGCGTCTTAATGTTGCCAGAGGGAACGCCTTCAGCAGACTCAAGCCTCATCAAAGCCGAAATGCCCACACCACAAGCAATTGAAAGCATCTCCCTTGACCAATTAAGCAAGGCACGGGCAGAGCGAATTTGAGCACTTGTAATCAAACTATTTTTACTCTATAATGAACTAAATTAGTTCTTTTTTAAATTAATTTACTTTTATATTAGATAAAAGGAGTTCAATAATGCTTATAAATCAAGATTTTACACAGGATCGCAGCAAATACCTAGGGGGCTCGGATATCGGCGCTATTTTAGGACTCTCACCCTATAAAACCCCTTTGGACCTTTGGCTAGAAAAAACCGGCAAGTGCAGCAACCAAATTGATAACCTACCGATTCGCTTTGGCACCTTTGCTGAATGCTTTGTGGCCAGTGAATATGCTAGAGCTACCGAAAGCGCTCTGTCTGAATACCCTGCAGCCATACTGCACTCCCAATACCCTTATCTGCAAGGTCATATTGACCGCTTTATCGTCACTGAACCGCATTCTGAACTCTTTAGAGAAGATGGGACTTGCACTGCCAGCCATCTTTTGGAGTGCAAAACAGCCAGCCCCTTTATGCAATCCCAATGGGGGGAAGCCGGCAGCGATGAAGTGCCCATGAGTTACCTGGCGCAGTGCCATTGGTATCTGTGCATGACCCAACTACCGCGCTGCGATTTGGCCGTGCTCTTTGGTAATAGTGACTTTCGCATTTATCACATTACCCGCGATACCGCCCTAGAGTCCACCCTATTAGAAGCGGCAGTGACGTTTTGGCAAAATCATGTCATGGCAGATATTCCGCCCAGTGCACAAACGATTGGTGATTATCAAAAGCGCTTTGCCCAAGAAGTCCCCGGAAAAACAGTAGAAGCAACCGAGCTTACTCGCGCACTGATTGAGGAGGCAAAAGAAATTAACACCGCGATCGATGCCAAGGAGACCCAGCTAGAGAACATTAAAAAAGCGCTCATGGAGCAAATGCAAGAAGCCCAAGAGCTTACGTACATGGGCAAGACTTTAGCTTCCTGGAAAAAGCCCAAAGCAAGCTTCCGATTTGATAGCAAGCGCTTTGAGATCGAGCATCCAGCGCTTTTTGAGCAATTTAAGATGCCGATCCAAAACAGCCGGCGCTTTGTTATCAAGACTTAAATCTCATATTAAATAATAGGAGCGTACTCATGAATAAACGTACCCAAATTCTGAAGCAACTTGCAAGCGAGAATCATGAAGATAGGATGAATTCTAAAGCCGGTACGAAAGGTCCAATCAATCAGCCAATACCGCTTCAATCAGCCCTTAATACGGCTGCGCATGATCTAGCACAGCACAATGTCCTATTTAATGATTTATTAGCAGAGCAAATCAATGCAGCTGCCGACCAGCTCAAATTAAAAGCCCAGTGCCTGCAAATGTGGCTAGGCAACTTTCCCAAAGCGCCAATCGTAAGCAAGCTTGCCTTATTGCGATTGATTCAAAAATACGAGCTTGATCCATTTTTAGAAGAGCTTGATTTAGTGCAATACGAAGACCAGTCCTGGCAAGCCGTGATTACAACGCAGGGCTACGCGCGGCTCATAAATGCCTGCCCCCAATTTAAGGGAGTGATGTATTCGTATAGCGAATCAAGTGCGGACGCCATTTCAGACTGGATTGAATGCGCCATTTATCGATCGGATCGGGATAGCCCCATTACCGTTCGGGAATACTACGCGGAAGCTAAGCGAGATAGTGTAGCCTGGCAAAAGATGCCAAGGCGCATGCTCCGCAATCGGGCCTTTCAGCAGTGCGCCAAGATGGCATTGGGGATCTAGCGACTTAGTAAATAGTTAGTCAGACTCAGTATTAATTTACTGAGGCACAAAATACTTCTTATCTTCCTCTACATGGAATTTCTATGTTGTTGATAACAGCTTGCTTTGTTATGAGGTGAAAATCCCATGCGTTACACTATTTGCATGACTACGCTCATCCATTCTTAAAGTGCCCTCTTGGGACTCGCAATTCGTTCTAGCGCAAGACCATGCCAATTTTGGTAGAAATACTCCTTTTTTAGAGGTCTGCGAGACCCTAGTTAACGAATATCCGTCAGATAAGACCTTATTACTTAGAGTTACTGCTCTTTACCTAGGGTACGGCTATCCAAGCAAGGCTCGCCAGTGCCTTTCTAAAGCGCTCGTTACCTTTGCTGATGATCTGGATTGCCTATTAAGCCTAGCCCATGCACAGTTGCAACTTGGACAGCTTGAGCAATGCCAGGTAATCTTTGAGGAGCTGCTTAAGCACTTTCCGAATGAGCCCCGTGTATTGCGCAACCTGATTTACTTTTCAGAATACCTCCCCTTTTCGAGTAATCAAGAGCGTTTTGCTCTGGCAAGGCAATGGGCAAAGCGGGCAATCGATGATGCGGGCGGCCCACACCTAAGGCCTGAGATAAAAGACTTTAGCTCCCGCAGAATACGAATTGGCTATGTATCGGCTGATTTTTGTCAGCACACCGTCGGAATATTAATTAAAAATATTATTGCTCAGCATGATATAGAGCAATTTACCGTTTTTTGCTACAGCAGTGGTCATATTCGTGATGGAATTACGGAAGCAATTGCAAAGCACAGTCATCTCGTAGACGTAGCACACCTATCAGACCACCAATTAGTAGACCGTATTCGCTCTGACGAAATCGATATCCTGATTGATCTATCGGGCCACACTGGTGGATCAA
>CAMDKY010000067.1 GCA_945901245.1 Polynucleobacter meluiroseus
CGCGATGCTGCACACAAACGCATTCAGGATATGCTAGCCAAGGGTGAGGCCTTGCCCGTGAGTTTTAAAAACCGCGTGATTTATTACGTTGGCCCAGTTGATCCGGTGCGCGATGAAGCCGTAGGTCCAGCAGGGCCCACCACTTCCACCCGCATGGATAAGTTCACGGAAATGATGCTCGCGCAAACGGGCTTGATTGCGATGATTGGCAAAGCCGAACGTGGCCCGGTTGCGATTGAAGCGATCAAGAAGCACCAGTCGGCGTATTTGATGGCAGTTGGCGGTGCCGCGTATTTAGTCTCTAAAGCAATTAAGACGGCCAAGGTAGTAGGCTTTGCCGACCTGGGCATGGAAGCGATTTACGAGTTTGATGTGCAAGACATGCCTGTGACCGTTGCAGTCGATTCCAAAGGAACCTCGATGCACCAAGAGGGGCCAAAAGAATGGCAAGCACGGATTGGCAAAATTCCGGTTGTCGTAGCCTAAGGCGCGAACAGAGTGGCATTGATTGGGGTTTTTGATTCTGGAGTGGGTGGCTTGTCCATTTTGGATGAGGCCCTGCGTCAATTGCCCGATCACAATTACCTGTACTTTGCTGATAGTGCTAACGCACCCTATGGTGAAAAGTCTGCCGAGTGGATTGCCAGTCGCAGCTTGGCCGTATGCGAGTTTCTAGCTGAAGCCGGCTGCCAGGCGATCGTCCTTGCATGCAATACAGCAACTGCCGAGGCAATTGCGGCAATTCGGGCAAAACTCAAGGCCATCCCGGTAATTGGCGTTGAGCCTGGAATAAAACCAGCCGCGCTGCAGAGTCAAAAAGGCATTGTGGGCGTATTGGCCACCGAAGCCACGCTCAATAGCGATAAGTTCAATGCCCTACTTGCCACCTTACCAGGCAATTGCCGCTTCATTAAACAAGCAGGTGCAGGTCTAGTAGCTCTCATTGAATCCGGCCAACTGCATAGCCCTGAGATTGCCGCTTTGCTTGCGCAGCATTTGCAATCGATTAAAGCCGCTGGCGCGGACACCTTAGTACTGGGCTGTACCCACTATCCGTTTTTAATGCCTTTAATAGCCAATCAGTTGGGATCCAATGTCACGATCGTCGATACCAGTGAAGCGGTGGTACGTCAATTGGTGCGGCAATTAGAGGCTCATCACATTGCCATAAGCGCGAAGGATAAGCGCCGTGTACTACTGCTCAGTACCGCCGATGGTGGGCGTCTACACAGCATGGCGATGCAACTACTGCGCAGTAATCTAGACAGTATAGGCCTTGACTTTAAAACCATAGACGTCGATCTGAGCACCGTATGCCCCTAGCCAAACCAACTCAGCGTAGCCATCTGTTTACTCGGCAAGAGTGGATTGTGATTGTGTTGGTGTTGGCGCTACACGGCGCTTTTTTTATCAGCCTTGATTTGGGGCTAAATGTAAAAAACGATCCATCTGAAAACGAAGTACGCGTCATGGCCAATTTAGTTGCGCCCGAAGCGCCACCAGCACCCCCCGCCTCGACACCGCCTGCGCCACCCCCTAAGCAAGAAACGAAACCCAAAGCAAAGCCCGAGCCCAAAACCAAGCCTGAGCCAAAAACGCTGGGTCCGAGCAGTACGCCGCCAGCAGATGCAAGCCAAGCCAAGGCGGCTGAAGCAGCTAAAGCAGCAGAAAGCCAGATACCCAATGCAGCTGTTGCCCCCGCAAACAATCAGGGCACTGCTGGTACGCCAATTCAAACTGACATTGGTAAACTGGAGGTTGTATATCAGCCAGATGCTGACCCCTACTACCCGTCGTTTTCAAAGCGGGCGGGTGAGCAAGGCGAAGTGGTAGTCCGATTGATTATTGATGAAAGCGGCATAGTAGAAGATGTAGCCTTACTGCGTTCCAGTGGCTTTGCGCGGCTTGATCGCGCCGCCACGGAGATTGGTAGGCGGTACCGTTTTAAACCCTATAGCGTGAATGGCAATCCCGCCCGAATTTCAACTAACCTCCTGATTAAATTTAACTTAAAGAACTAATGCAATGAATAACCCATTTGGCTTAATGAATTTATGGATGGCGGGCGATGCGGTGACACGTTTTGTTGCCATCCTGCTATTAGTTTCATCGATCATTACTTGGGTCATTTTGATTAGCCGCTTATGGGACATCAAAAAATTGCGTGCCCTCAAGCCGGAAGCTGACCAGTTTTGGCGGGCCAGCTCGTTTATGCAGGGCCTGAATGGCTTTTCTGATCAAGCCAATAACCCTTACTTTCGAATCGCCAAAGAAGCCATGAGCGCCTCGGAGCACCATCAAAGCCAAACCTCGAGCCGCCGTGAATTACTGCAAACACTGAACTATTCCGAATGGATGTCGCGCAGCATTAAAAACAGCATTGATACCTGCAGTGCACTCTTGCAAAAAGGGCAAACTTTTTTAGGCTCTACTGGAGCCACCGCACCTTTCGTGGGTTTATTCGGAACCGTGTGGGGCATCTACCATGCCCTGGTTGCGATTAGCAGTTCTGGTAGTGCTCAAATTGATCAAGTGGCAGGGCCGATTGGTGAGGCCCTCATCATGACCGCGATTGGCTTAGCAGTCGCTATTCCAGCGGTTCTTGGCTTTAATGCGATTAACCGTGCAAACAAATTAATCGCCGCCGACCTCAATCGGTTTGGCAACGATTTGCTCGCCTATTTTGTCACTGGTGCCCGTGTTGAAGCGGGAGAATAAGTATGTCCTTTAGTAATCCTTCAGGCGATCAGGGTGACGATCCCCTGATGACCGAAATCAACATGACACCCCTCGTGGATGTGATGTTGGTCTTGCTCATTATTTTTATCATTACCTTGCCAGTAATTCATCAAGCGGTGAAAGTGGATTTGCCCAAAGCCAATAGCGCCCGTAATGAAACTAAACCCGAATCGATTCAAGTATCGATTGATGCACGCGGCCAAATCTTTTGGAACAGCAGTCCCATTGATCTTACGACCTACATCGCTTATGCCGAAAAAGCAGCGAAAAAAGAGCCGCAACCCGAAGTCAATTTACGCGCCGATAAAGAAGTGCGTTACGACTCGGTCGCTCAGGTCTTAGCAGCATCGAAGCGTGCCGGCTTAACTAAGTTGGGCTTTATTACCGAGCCACAACAATAATTCGTACGTGATCGGCGCTACCCCATGACCCTTAGACGCATTCTCGGATTGGGGCTTGCCTCCCTAGCATTGATTAGCCCACAGCAGCTCTTAGCCAAAGTAGATTCGAGCATTCCAACAGTGCGGGTTGGAAGTCTGCAATGGGACCAGATTGAAATGACCATCGGTGAAGTCAAGCGCTTTGCTAGTCAGGCCGGGTTTGTCAGTCAAGCAGAAAAAAATGGGGGTGGCACCGTGTATGAACTGGGCTTTGTGCAAAAGCCCGGCTGGACCTGGAAGACACCTTATGGCGTGAAGGCCCAAGACCGCGAGCCCGCAGTGCATCTTAATGCGACTGAAGCAGAACAGATCTGCCGTTTTTTTGGCAAGCGCTTACCCACCGATGAGGAATGGGTTTCGGCTGCTTTTGTAGAGCAGCGTACGAATCCACCTGCCCCCTTCGTCAGTGGGAAGCGCTACCGCTTCCCCAATGGCGATAGTGCTAAAGGCTCGCATTGCCTCGATGGCGAATGTGGCAATTACCAAGGTCTCGCTCCCAAGGGAAGCCTCTTGCGTGGCGCGGGCCATGTGCTCGCGGGCAGTACTGAAGCCGGAGTCAATGGCCTCTTTGATATGGGTGCCAATGTGTGGGAGTGGACTTCTACAGCGGCGGGCAGTGAGCGGGTCACCCGCGGTGCATCGTGGTGGTATGGCGCTGAACAGCAACGCGAATCCAATCGCGCCAGCAAACCACTGGATGTGAGCGTGGTCTACATTGGCTTTCGCTGCGTTAAGCCGTAAACTGCACACCCGATCTTTAAAGGCGCTTTATGTCCTTCCTACTCCAGTATGGTCCTTATCTTTTTCTTGCGGTATGGGTCTGCCTAGCACTTTACAAAACACTGCGGCATTTTCAGGTAATGAAAGCCGATCGCAGTCAGCAATTTAATTTATTTCAACTGATTGGCAATCTCTTTAGTGAACTCTTACGTAGCTTTGTATCACTCTTTGTGCTCAGCGTATTAGCTGCCGGAGTCATTTACATACTCTGGTTGGTGTTTGAGGAAATTACCGCCTAATTTGCCCGCCAATCCTAAGCGGATGGCCCACGAAATGAAGGTGTAGCGCTACTTTGATGCAATAAAAACTCCAGAAATTGCGGTTTTTTGGTGCCCGAGGCCGGAATCGAACCGGCACGACTTTTTTGAGTCGGCAGATTTTAAGTCTGCTGTGTCTACCGATTTCACCACTCGGGCGCGTGCTTTTGAGGGCATTGATTTGCAGTGCAACAAAACCAAGACAGACAAGAATCCTAACACGCGGCATCCTATTTCATTAAAAAAGCCCTGCCAATGGACTTTAGAGGGTTTACCCGAGATGGAAATTTAAATTAGATCCTTATACTTTACAGAGTCGTTTGACCGTAGTACCTGATTGATTAAAACTAGGAGATATGAATGTCTGAAATGAAAAACCAAGCACCACGTCGTAAGTTTCTGAAAGGTGCTGCTGTTGGTGGCGCCGGTGCAGCTGCCCTTAGCTTCCCAATGATTTCTAAATCGCAAGGCGTACAAAATATGCGCTTCCAGTCGACCTGGCCTGCGAAAGACATCTTCCACGAATACGCTGTAGATTTCGCTACGAAGGTCAATGACATGACCGGCGGCGAATTGAAAATTGAAGTATTGCCAGCCGGCGCGGTTGTGCCTGCATTCGGCTTGCTCGATGCGGTTTCCAAAGGTACTTTGGACGGTGGTCATGGCGTGGTGGTATATCACTACGGTAAGAATGCTGCCTTGGCATTGTGGGGATCAGGCCCATCCTTCGGTATGGACGCCAACATGCTCCTCTCATGGCACAAATACGGCGGCGGCGCTGCTCTGTTAGACGAGCTCTACAAGGTAGTTAACGCCAACGTCAAGTCCTATGTATATGGTCCAATGCCAACTCAGCCACTGGGCTGGTTTAAAAAGCCAATCGCCAAGGTAGAGGACTTGAAAGGCCTAAAGTACCGTACCGTTGGTATTTCCATTGACATGTTTACTGCCATGGGCGTTTCTGTAAACGCTCTGCCAGGCGGCGAGATTATCCCTGCGATGGATCGTGGCCTGCTGGATGCGGCTGAATTCAACAACGCTTCTTCCGATCGTCAATTGGGCTTCCCAGACGTATCGAAAGTCTGTATGTTGCAAAGCTATCACCAGAATGCCGAGCAGTTTGAAATTCTGTTCAACGGCACCAAGTACAAAGCATTGTCACCAAAACTCCGTGCGATTTTAGACAACTGCGTCGAAGCCGCCTCTGCTGACATGTCCTGGAAAGCGATTGATCGCTACTCCAAGGCCTACGATGAAATGCAAAAGACCCAAGGCGTTAAGTTCTACAAAACGCCAGACAGCATTTTGCGTAACCAGCTCAAAGTATTCGATGAGGTTGTTGCCAAGAAATCCGCTGAAAACCCACTCTTTAAGAAGATTGTTGACTCGCAAAGAGCGTTTGCCCAGCGTGCTGTAAAGTGGGATCTTGATACGGTTGTTTCACGTCGTATGGCATACGATCACTACTTCCCAGCTGCTAAAAAGGCTTAATTGAGAAAGTTGGCACACGTTTTAAGCTTAGCTTAAAATAGCGCCCAGTAGCAATATGGGGTGGTTGCGAAGGTAACCACCCCATTTTTTATGGTTTAAATGCCTGGAGCTTCCAAAGTGCAAAAATTATTCTTAACGGTAGATCGCCTATCTACCTTCATCGGCCAGTTTTTTTCCTGGCTCGTCGTTGGCTTAACGGCCTTAATTGGCTACGAAGTGTTTAGCCGCTACGTCTTAAACAATCCGCATGCCTGGGCGTTTGACGCCATGATCATGATGTACGGCACGATGTTTATGATGGCGGGTGCTTACACCCTCTCCAAAAATGGCCACGTTCGCGGCGACATTCTGTATGGCTTTTTAAAGCCCCGCACCCAAGCGATATTTGACCTCATTTTGTATGTCGTTTTCTTTATTCCCGGTGTGATTGCCTTAGCCTATGCCGGCTACGGATTTGCTGAAGATTCCTGGCGTATCTTGGAGCACTCGTCGATTACGGCCGATGGCCCTCCGCTGTATCCCTTTAAAACCATCATTCCCTTGGCTGGTGTCATTTTGCTATTCCAGGGGCTGGTTGAAATTTTTCGCTGCGTAGTCTGCATTCAACAAGGTGAATGGCCTTCCCGCGAACAAGACGTGGAAGAAGTCGATGTGGATGCACTGAAAGCAATGGTTGGCCTAGACAAGGAGAAAACCAATGCGTAAGGAACTCTTATTTGGCTTTAGCATCATGGCCTTGGTCGTGCTTGCGACCATTGTTTTGCTTCCTTGGGGCAATATTGAAAGCGGCCACATGGGCCTGCTCATGCTCTCCCTTGTTGTTGTCGCGATCATGCTGGGCTTCCCTACTGCCTTCACCCTAATGGGTATGGGCATGATCTTTACTTTCATTGCGTACAGCTTTTCAGATCCCTCACTAGCCCTAGCCAATACCTTATCGCTGATGGTGCAACGGACATACGCAGTCATGACCAACGATGTGTTGATCTCGATTCCGCTATTCGTTTTCATGGGTTACTTGGTTGAGCGTGCGAACTTAATTGAAAAATTATTCCGCTCACTGCACTTGGCTCTAGTTCGGCTACCAGGCTCCCTTGCGATTGCTACCATCATTACCTGCGCAATCTTCGCGACCGCAACTGGTATTGTGGGTGCGGTAGTTACGTTGATGGGACTCTTGGCCCTTCCAGCCATGCTCAAGGCGGGCTATGACACCCGCGTATCGGCTGGCTGTATTACTGCCGGCGGTTGCTTGGGTATTCTGATTCCACCGT
>CAMDKY010000068.1 GCA_945901245.1 Polynucleobacter meluiroseus
GTTGCTTTGGCTCTGATCGCGATTCCAGTTGTGGTGCGCACCACTGAAAACATGCTACGTCTTGTTCCGTTGACTCTGCGGGAGGCGGCATATGCTCTGGGCGCACCGAAGTGGAAAGTGGCACTTAGCATTACCTTAACAGCAGCTAAGAGCGGTGTGATTACCGGAATTTTATTGGCACTCGCACGTGTCAGTGGTGAAACAGCACCTTTATTGTTTACTGCACTCAATAATCAATTCTTCTCGACCGACATGAGCTCACCAATGGCTAATTTGCCTGTAGTGATCTTCCAGTTCGCCATGAGTCCCTATGACAACTGGGTCGATTTAGCTTGGGGTGGGGCGTTGTTAATTACGTTTGCTGTATTGGGTTTAAATATTCTGGCACGGGTTGTGTTTCGCGAAAAGGTAAAAGTATGACAATGATGAGAACAGTAATGCATGCCGGCTCGGCCGAGGCAAATGCAGCGGTAGCAGATCGCGCCGATGCGGGTGTTTCTACCAATGCCCTTGAAATTCGGGATTTGAACTTCTTTTACGGCAGCTTCCAGGGCTTAAAAGACATTAATCTCGATATTATTGAGCGTAAAGTAACCGCCTTCATTGGTCCGTCGGGTTGCGGCAAATCCACTTTACTGCGTACCCTAAACCGGATGTATGACTTGTATCCAGGGCAGCGCGCTGAAGGGCAGATTAGCTTTTATGGCGAAAACATCTTGGCTGCGGATAGCGATGTGAACTTATTGCGCTCCCGCATTGGCATGGTTTTTCAGAAGCCAACCCCATTTCCAATGTCGATTTATGAAAACATTGCCTTTGGTGTACGCCTGTATGAGCGCCTGTCTAAAGCAGAAATGGACGAGCGAGTGGAGTGGGCGCTGACCAAAGCGGCACTGTGGAATGAGGCAAAAGATAAGCTAAATCAAAGTGGCCTGTCTTTATCTGGCGGTCAGCAACAGCGATTGTGTATTGCTCGCAGTGTGGCCGTTAAGCCTTCAGTCGTGTTACTGGATGAACCCACCTCGGCGCTTGATCCGATTTCAACGGCAAAGATCGAAGAATTGATTAATGAGCTAAAAAAAGAATACACCATTGCGATTGTGACGCACAATATGCAGCAGGCTGCTCGATGCTCCGATTTTACGGCCTACATGTATTTAGGTGAGTTAATGGAGTATGGTAAGACCGATGAGTTATTTATCAAGCCCAAGCGCAAAGAAACTGAAGACTATATTACAGGCCGTTTCGGCTAATTAGGAGAAGACATGCTAGATAAGCACCTATCATCCCAGTTTGATGAAGACCTTAATGCATTGTGCGCCCAGTTATTGCAAATGGGTGGTTTGGTCGAGCAACAAATTGAAACTGCGATGCGCGGGTTTACTGAATTAAATATTGATTTATGCAATGAAGTCATCGAGCGCGAGAAAACCGTTAATGCCATTGAGGTTGAAATTGACTCGGCTTGCGTCGAATTAGTTGCACGTCGCCAGCCAATTGCACGTGACTTACGTTTAGTGATGGCCATTTCCAAAGCAATTACCAATTTGGAGCGTGCCGGCGATGAGGCAGAGCGTGTAGCGAAGCGCTCCCGTCGTGTGATTGAAGAGTCAGCTAACTATAAAATTAATGTGGCTGAAATCATATTATCCGGGCAGATGGCAATTGATTTATTGCGCCAAAGCTTAGATTGTTTTGCTCGCCTCGATGCGGTAGCTGCCGCAAAGGTGGTGCAGGATGATAAACAGATCGACGAAGAGTTTCGTGGTTTTGTGCGTAAGTTAATTACCTATATGGCAGAAGACCCAAAGATGATCGCTATTGCATTGGATCTCCTGTTCATTGCTAAAGCAATTGAGCGGATTGGTGACCACGCTAAGAATATTGGTGAGTTTGTTATCTATATTGTGAAGGGCGCGGATGTTCGCCATACGCCCCAAGATAATGTGATTCGCGAAGCCAATAGCTGATCGCATGTCTCAACTCGTCTTGATTGTCGAAGATGAGCCATCCATTGCGGAGCTCATCTCCATCAATTTAACGCATGCGGGCTTCACTGTTGCCAGGGCTTTTCAGGCCGATGAGGCGGTATTGATGATGCGCACCATTTCGCCTGATTTAATTATTTTGGATTGGATGTTACCTGGCAAGCCAGGTGTGCAGTTTGCAAAAGAACTGCGCGCTAATCCTGCAACCCAGTCATTGCCGATCTTGATGCTGACGGCAAAAGGTGAAGAGTCCGATAAGGTGCTTGGCCTTGATGCCGGCGCGGATGATTACGTCACCAAACCGTTTTCACCGAAAGAGCTGGTAGCGCGGGTCAAAGCGCTGCTGCGGCGTCACGCCCCTGCGGCCGCTGAAGAAAAGGCACTCAGCGTAGGTCCGATTCAGTTGGATCCAGTATCCCACCGCTTGACCATTACGGGTCCCAATTTAAGCCCCAAAAGCGTGGCCTTAGGCCCGACGGAATTCCGCCTGATGCAGTTTTTAATGGCCAACCCAGAGCGCGTACACTCGCGTACCCATCTTTTAGATAATGTCTGGGGTAATGAGGCCTACATCGAAGAGCGTACTGTGGATGTTCACATTAAACGTCTCCGGGCAGCCTTATCACCTTATGATTGCGATCGCTTCGTCGAAACCGTCCGCGGTAGCGGCTACCGCATCACCAAAAACCCCGTCGAAACCTGAGTCGTTTTCAGGGGATTTAGAGCCTGTTCAGGCGCATGCTCTAAGATGTCGCTATGTTTGCTGCAATTACTCGCTTTCTCCTTCTGTTGGCCTCTGCAGCGCTCTTATACGGGCTTACCCAGTCGATTTGGGGTAACTGGCTTTCCTTCGGTACGAGTTTGGCAGTATTGGCTCTGCCATTGGGCTACTTTTACATCAAGCTCTCGGTTTTAAAAAAATACCTGCAAGCCGACGAATTAGAAAATCTACCTTCCGCCTTCGGCTATTTGGAGGACGTTTTTTTCCGCCTGCAGCGCGCGGCTTTAACAAGCAAAAAACGCATTGCCGAGGTAGAACGACAGCACCAACGCTTTATCGAGGCGTTTCAGGCATCACCCAATGGCATTGTCATGCTCGATAACCAAGATCAGATTGAGTGGTGTAATTCGATTGCAGAGCGTTTTTTTGGTCTGAGCTTTAGGCGCGACGCAATGCAGCGGATTAACTACATCTTACGTCATCCGCAGTTTATTGAATACTTGAGTTCGCGCCGTTTTGAAGAGCCCCTCTTGATTGAAAAAATGGGCTCAGGATCGAATCTGAGTTTGCTCTTACAAATCTTCCCCTTTGCTGAAAATCACCGACTCCTTTTGGCGCAGGACGTCACGGATTTACGCAAAGCAGAAGCAATGCGCCGCGACTTTGTGGCGAACGTGTCGCATGAAATGCGCACACCACTGACGGTGATGATGGGTTTTTTAGAAACCGTTCAAACCCTCGAACTAGAGCCGCATCAGGAAAAAGAGTATCTAGAATTAATGATGATCCAAGGCCATCGCATGAAAAGTCTGGTTGAAGATTTATTAATCCTCGCCAATTTAGAATCGAATGCATTACCGGCGCTCGCCAATCCGATTGCGGTTTCGGGCTCGGTCTTTGCCTTTCTGCGCGGCGATGCCGAGGCGCTATCGCAGGGTCGCCATACCTTCCATTTTGAATGCAATGCATCAGTCGGGCTGTTGGGCGATGAGCAAGAAATACTTTCCGCTTTTGGTAATTTGATTTCCAATGCAATACGCTATACCCCAGATGGCGGTGTAATTACGGCACAATGGGATAGAAATGCAAAAGGGCAGGGGGTTTTTTCGGTTCGCGATACCGGCCCCGGAATTAGCGCAGAGCATCTGCCGCGCCTAACCGAACGTTTTTATCGCGTTGATCGCAGTCGCTCGCGCGATACGGGTGGTACTGGCCTTGGTTTAGCGATCGTAAAACACATTGCCAGCCGTCATCAAGCGCAGTTGCAGATTGAGAGCATGCTTGGTGTTGGCAGCGTATTTACTTTAGTTTTCCCTGCTGAGCGAACTGTTGCGCTAATTCCATCTGCCCAATAAACGGGGCTTGCTTAGCGCGGGGTACCACTTGCGCGTAGCTGCCATCGGGATTCATTTTCCAAGCAGTGGCGTTATCTTTAAGTAGCACTTTTAATCCTTCATTGATTACGCGCTGCTTGAGCTTCTTGTCTTTCACTGGAAAGGCTACCTCAACGCGCCGCAGTAAATTACGATCCATCCAGTCGGCGCTAGATAGGTGCACCGATTCTTTTCCGGCGGCATAAAAATAACAGATGCGGTGGTGCTCTAAAAATCGCCCAATAATAGAGCGGACATGAATGTTCTCGGAGAGCCCTTTGACGCCGGGCTGCAAGGCGCAAACGCCGCGCACAATAAGCTGAATCTTGACGCCGGCTTGCGATGCCTTATAGAGCTCAGCAATGATCGTGGGTTCGAGCAGGGCATTCATCTTGGCAATGATGAGGGCTTTTTTTCCAGCCTTTGCGGCTTTTGCTTCAGCGCGGATGTGGGCAATTAGTTCATCGAGTAAGGTGAAAGGCGATTCCCAGAGTTCGCGGGTTTCTAAATGCAAGGCTGTCCCCGTGAGCTGCTGAAAGACCAAATGCACGTCATTGGTAATCGATTCATCGCAGGTCAGAAGACCAAAGTCGGTGTAAAGCTTGGCCGTTTTGGGATGGTAGTTACCGGTGCCTAAATGCACGTAGCGCACTAGTTTTGATTTGCCCTTTTTGTGGGGTATTTTTTCGCGGCGGACTACCAAGAGCATCTTGGCATGGCATTTATGCCCCACTACGCCATACACGACATGGGCACCCACGCTTTCTAATTTAGCCGCCCAATTGATATTGGTTTGTTCGTCAAAGCGTGCCAATAACTCGAGGACCACCGTGACTTCTTTGCCATTGCGCGCCGCCTGAATCAAGGCATCCATTACTGGGGAATCGTCACCAGTGCGGTATACCGTTTGTTTGATTGCCAATACATCGGGATCAATTGAGGCTTCGCGTAGCAATTGCAAGACGGGTTCGAAGCTTTCATAGGGGTGGTGCAATAAAATATCACCCTGACGAATGCGCTCAATAATGGCGTCCTTGGGATCACTTGAGTCACGTTGGCCTGGCCGGGTTAAGCCCAGTGAAGAGCGTGGATGGTACTGCTCAAACTTCAGCGATGGTGCATTGACCAAGTCGGGTACTTGAGAGAGACGCAGTAGGTTCACAGGCCCATCGACCCGGTAGCAATCTTGCGGCTCTAAGCCGTTTTCTTCGCGCAGCCTCTCCAGTAGGGCGTCCGGCGTATCGATCGAGGTTTCAAGCCGAACGGCATCGCCGAGATGGCGGGTAGGCAGTTCACCTTGCAGAGCCTTACGCAAATCAGTGACATCATCTTCCGAAACAAAGAGTTCGGAATTGCGCGTCACCCGAAAGGGATGGCATTCCACAATAGTCAGGCCTGGAAACAAATCGCCTACAAACTTCTGCACGAAGGAGGACAGTAAGACAAAGCCATCATCCGTCTTAGCGAGGCGTTTTGGCATGCGCACCACCCGCGGTAAGGAGCGCGGCGCTTGCACTACGGCCAATCGCGCGCGCCGACCAAAGGCATCTTTGCCATCAAGTGCCACAATAAAGCTCAGGCTCTTATTGGCAACCTTTGGAAAGGGGTGTGCTGGATCCAGCGCAATCGGCGTCAGTAGTGGCAATAACTCGGTTCGAAAAATACCGTGCGCCCATTTTTCTTGTTCTGGGGTCCAGTCCGAGGCATACATGAATAAAATGCCATGTTGATCTAATTGCGGCTTAATGGTGTTCTTGAAAACTGAGTATTGCCGAGCGACCAAGGTGTGGGCATACTCGGTTACCTTGGCATAGACCTCATGAATACGCAGGCCATCGGCCTCCATTTTGTTGGGTTCTGATAAAAGTTGCTCTTTCAGGCCAGCAACGCGGACCTCAAAAAACTCATCTAAATTGCTGGAAACAATGCCCAAGAAACGCAAGCGCTCCAGGAGCGGATTAGTCGGATCTTCGGCTTGTGCCAATACCCTGGAGTTGAACTCCAAAATACCGATTTCTCGGTTTAGAATGGGGGGCGAAAGGCTGGTCATATGGGCTAGAAGGGGTGATTTTCCCTTATATTTAATCAATGTATCATTTTTATTTCATACAATAGGCTTATTCGTTTACTGGTTTTTTATCCCTCTAAAGTGGTTGCCGTTTGAAAAAAAATAGTGATATCGCCCACCCAGACGGCTATGTAGCCGCAGTGGACCTGGGTTCAAATAGCTTTCGTATGCTGGTGGCAGAAGTCATCAACACCCCCTCTGGTATGCAACTCAGGCCCATCGACACCCTGCGGGAATCGGTGCGCCTTGCGGCCGGCTTAACCGATAAAAAATTATTAGGCTTTGAGGCCTACGAACGTGGCTTAGCAGCTGTGGGCCGCTTTGGTGAGCGCCTCCGTGGTTTTAAGTTGGAGCAGGTTCGTGCTGTGGCCACGAATACCTTGCGGGTTGCGCGCAATTCGGCGGAGTTCATTAAAGACGCTGAAAAAGCCTTGGGATTTCCGATTGAGGTGATTGCCGGGGTGGAAGAGGCCCGTCTGATTTACATTGGCGCTGCCCATGAGGTATCGCCAGTCCAAGGCAATCGCTTGGTGGTGGACATTGGCGGCGGATCGACC
>CAMDKY010000069.1 GCA_945901245.1 Polynucleobacter meluiroseus
GTCACGCCCCCTACTACCACTGGGGCTAAGCGAGCCACAGGAGTGATAGCACCAGTGCGACCGACCTGCACGTCAATTCCTAATACTGTCGTAAGCGCTTCTTGGGCAGGATACTTATGGGCCAGGGCAAAGCGCGGCGCCCGAGACACAAACCCAAGCTCTGCTTGCTCTGCAAAGGAATTGACTTTATAGACAACGCCATCAATGTCATAAGGCAAACGATCACGCTTACTACCAATCTCCTGATAGAAATTCAGAATATCGTCCACCGATGAGAGGATTTTGCGTTCCGCACACACTGGCAAACCCAGACTTACGTATTGATCGAGTAATGCGCTATGCGATTGAGGTAGCCAGCTTGGTGGCTCACATACGCCTACGCCATAGGCAAAAAACGACAGAGGGCGTTTTGCGGTAATTTTCGAGTCCAACTGGCGCAGGCTGCCCGCAGCGGCATTGCGCGGATTAGCAAATTCTTTCTCACCTAAGCTGGCTGCCTCTTGGTTCATCTTTGCAAAATCAGCAAGATACATAAAGACCTCGCCACGGACCTCGAGTACTGCTGGAATGGAATTACCTTGAAGACGAAGTGGTATTGCTCGAATGGTTTTAATATTGGCCGTAACATCTTCACCACTACTGCCATCGCCACGAGTGGCCGCTTGAACCAATCGGCCATTTTCATAACGCAGGGAAATGGCTAAGCCATCAAACTTCAACTCACCGGCATAAACAACCTGTGTATGTTGTAAACCTTCACGGCAGCGGCGATCAAATCCCATCACTTCAGCATCATCAAACGCGTTATTAAGTGATAGCATGGGAACAGCGTGCTTCACGCTTGTGAATTCTTTTAATGCAGCGCCGCCAACGCGCTGTGATAATGAGTCAGGCGTTATCCAATCGGGATGAGACTGCTCCAAAGCAATCAACTCACGATACAAGTAGTCATATTCGCTATCGGGCAATAAGGGGGTATCGAGTACGTAGTAGGCGTGGTCTAAACGTGCCAACTCTGATTGGAGCCAAGCATATCGCTCCGCTGCCCGCATCGGATCCGAATGCTGCATTTCCCGTCCTTAATTAAATAAGCGCGCAGCAGTCGCTGAGCCAGCTGCGATACCGTCTTGCTCGAGGCGGCTATACAGTCCATCCAAGTGGTGACGAATCGCAATCACGGCGTTCTCAGTCAAGTTGACACCATTATCATCAACAATACGGCCTTGCATCGACTCAGCCACAGCCACACCTTCTGCCAACATGCGCTCAAAACCCATTTGCTCTGGGGCTAGTAAAGGAACCTCTAATAATAATGAAACTCCGGTAATGGGCTGATCTGGATCGAGTGTGTTGCTAGCAAATAAGATTTGATTGTTTGAATAAAACTCATAGGACCGATTATTTTTTGATAGAACAAAATTACGTTCTAGCATCAACGCATCCAATTCTGCACGCGTTTTTGCTTTACCATCAAAGGCCACATTAATACTGAGCTGAATATCGCTCTCTGCGGCAATCATATCGAGCTCCTTGGCGCTCTCCAACATAGTGCTGACACTGGGCATGTCAATTTGGGCTCCCAATACCTCTGCCAAAGCTTGGCTGCGGGAACAAAAATCCGAAAGCTCAAGCACCCCAATCGGACCACGACGACTCGCCAACTGAATCGCAAGTTGCAACTCAGCGTAGTTGCCATCCAGATCAAGTGGCTGCCATTCGCCATCTTGATCGTCCGCTGGCAAGCCTTCGCATATCCAATGGGCGCCAAAACGAGGCCAATCTGCAAGCTCACTCAAAATTTCACTACCCTTAATTGGGCTCTCAAATCGCAGGGTAATCACGCAATCAATCCGAGGGTCAATTGCAAAACGGGGCATTTCGAGTTCGGCCGCGGCAGCTTCCTCTGAGAATCCAGGCTCCACCCGATCGCTCGTGCGACTGTTTGCAGCAGATTCTCCAAATGAGGACTCTAGCTGAGTATGCGCTTCACGCTTACTGCGCGCATTGCGCAGATTAACCATCACCACTACGGCCAATATCAAAAGACCAATCAAGCCTAGGGCGAATTGCAACTCCGACAAACCCAGCGTGGCTGCGATTTGCTCTAATCCCATTTAGGCAGCCTCAACCATGGAGATGGCAGAGGAAATATCGACCGCCACAATGCGTGATACCCCCTGCTCTTGCATGGTGACACCGATTAACTGATGCGCAATTTCCATGGTGATCTTATTGTGAGAAATAAATACAAACTGCGTCTTAGCTGCCATCCTAGCAACCATCTCTGAATAGCGCAATGTGTTGGCATCATCCAGCGGCGCATCTACCTCATCCAGTAAACAAAATGGGGCTGGATTAAGCAAAAACAGGGAGAAAACCAAGGCAATTGCAGTTAATGCCTTTTCCCCACCAGAAAGTAAGTGAATGGAACTATTTTTCTTACCAGGCGGCTGAGCCATTACCTGCACGCCCGAGTCTAAGATTTCTTCGCCGGTCATCACGAGCTCAGCGTGGCCCCCGCCAAACAACTCGGGGAAGAGACGTCCAAAGTGTCCGTTCACCTGATCAAATGTGCCCTGTAACAAATCGCGCGTCTCCGCATCAATCTTCTCAATGGCGTCGGTTAAGGTTTGCATCGCTTCATTGAGGTCAGCCGATTGTGCATCTAAGAATGATTTGCGCTCGCGCGAACTGGCTAACTCATCCAGCGCGGCCATGTTGACCGGACCAAGCGACTGAATCTCACTATTCAAGCGGTTTACCTCGCTTTGCAGGTGCCCCACTTTAAGGTCATCGCTGAAGCGCGTTTCGAGGCTAATAAGATCAGCTTGCGCATCTAAAAGTAGGGTCGCAAATTGCTCAAAATTGAGGCGGGCGGCTTGCTCGCGTAACTGCAAATCCATTACCTTGTCACGCATCGGCTGCAAACTGCGCTCAACGAGAAGTCGCCCTTCATCTGCCTCGCGCAATTGATGCAACATCGCGTCTTGTTCCGTGCGGGCACCCGCCAATGCTGCCTCGCGCTCGGCACGCACAGCCAGCAGTCCCTGGAGGTTTTCTTGAGCGGCTTCATCACTAAGTCCAGCAAGTTCATTCTCGGCAGCAGCATACTTATCCTGAATCTCCATGATTTGAGTACGTGCCGTACTTTGATCACGCTGTAAATCAGCAATACGTTGCTGCAGGGAGCGTGTGCTGAATGCTGCTTCTTGGGCCGCCATCTCCGCAGTGCGTAAGCTACTACGTAACTGCTCTCGCGCTTCACTGCTGCGCTCCAGATTTGATTGGGTATTTAGTAGCGCTACCTGTAATTGCTCTTTATCAGCCTGCGCCTGATCCAGCTCGGCTTGCGATTGCACAGCATTGCTATTGAGTTGCTGCTGCTGCCCACTGATTTCAGTGAGCTCGGACTGAATCTGTGCAGCGCGTTGACTGTATTGCTCTTCGGCTTGGGTGAGCTGCATCTGCTCGACTTCAAACCCATGCGCCTCTTGAACAGCATGCGCTGCATTGATTCGTGACTGCTCTGCGGCTTGATGAGCTGCTTGGTAATTGGCAGCGCACTGATCCAGCTCGCTCTGCAATTCACTCTGAATTAAGCGCTGGGCCTTTAACTGCTTCTCCAGGCTCTCCATTTCTTGGGCGCGGGCCAACATACCCGATTGCTCTGAGTCAACGGCGTAAAGCTGTACGCTAACTCGGCTTACTAAATGACCCTCTTGGGTCACCAAGCTTGCGCCTACCGGTAGCTTGTCACGGCGATGCAAAGCATCCTCTAAATTATTGGCAATAAAGACCGTGCCGAGCCACTCTTGCAATACCTGCATGACGCGCGGCGCCCCAGCACTCTGAATGCGCGACAACAGCAAGGTGAAATCCGCAGGGGTATTACCCTGCGATGCAGGTAAATCATCGGTCAAGACAATAGCAAGGCGACTTGGGGGCGCCTCTTTCGCCAAAGCAACTGCCTCCGCTGCATTTTTACCCGAGACTGCGGCTAGTCGCTCACGCAAAACGGACTCTAGGGCTGTTTCCCAACCAGCTTCAACCTTCAAGTCTTGCCACAAACGCTTACTCTCTTTGAGGCCCTTACTCTCTAGCCATGGTCCGATCTTGCCTTGTGCCTGCACGCTGGCTTGCAATGCGCTTAAAGCAGTTAGCTTGGCTTCGGTTTGGGCTAGATCCTGATTGGCTGACTGTATTTGCTGCTGCGCTTGGTTACGCGCCTCATCGGCTGCTGGCACGCGTTGCTGCATTTCAAGCGCACGGGCTTTGGTTTCTTCAACCTTACGCTGCGCCATCACTTGACGATCGAGTGCCATCTGTAAGGCAGTCGCGTCAGGCTTGCGCATGCCGGCTAATTCAGACTCTAAACGCGCTTGACGTGCCCCCGATTCCTCCAGTTGCAGAGCAATGGCTTTTGCACGCTCGGTCAAACTAGCCAGGCGTTGATCAATCGCGGCAACACTATCGCGCGCAGCATTTAACTGGGTAACAGCTGCTTGGTATGCTTCTTCGCGCCCAGGCAACTGCTCTTGCAAGCTGAGGAGCTGGGTTTGTAAATTACTTTCTTGTTCTGCTGCGAGGCTTAACTCCTGCTCGGCAGAACGCTGCGCTTGAGCTGCATCGGTTTCTTGAACGGTCCAGCGCTGCAGTTGCGCTTGCAGATCTTGCGTTTGCTGTTGCAGACGCTGACGCGACTCCTGTACATACCGGATCTCTGCTTCAACCTGCGTGACATCAGCGTTGGTTTGATAGAGCTCGCCCTGTGCTTCGGATACTTTATCTTGCAGGGCGTACTGCTGTGTGCGCATTGCTTCCAGCTCGGCTTCGGCATGGCGTAGTTTTGCAGTCTGCTCTTCGAGCTGGACTTGTGTGTCGCGGATGCCGTTGGCATGGCGCTCTTGCTCTTTGCCTGCTTCAGTTTGACGTACGAACCACAGCAATTGCTGCTGCGCTTTCATTTCGGCTTGCAATAGATTGTGCCGCTCAGCAACCGTGGCTTGACTTTCTAAGCGCTCAAGTTGTTTTTCTAGCTCACGTAAAATGTCTTGTACGCGAACTAAATTCTCTTGTGTGTCCTCCAGGCGAGATGCAGTTTCTTTACGGCGCTCTTTGTATTTTGAGACGCCAGCTGCCTCTTCTAAAAAGACCCGCAACTCTTCTGGCTTGGATTCCAAAATACGGTTAATGGTGCCCTGACCAATAATCGCGTAACCGCGTGGACCCATACCGGTGCCAAGGAAAATATCCTGAATGTCTTTGCGGCGCACCACTTGGTTATTGACGTAATAGCTGGAGTTGCCATCGCGGGTGAGCACCCGTTTCACTGCGAGCTCGGCAAAAGTACTCCATTGTCCGTGTGCGCGGCCATCGGCATTATCAAAGAGCAATTCAACGCTGGCACGACCCGATGGCTTACGCAATCCCGAGCCATTAAAAATCACATCCTGCATTGATTCGCCGCGCAACTCGCTGGCCCGCGATTCGCCCAAAACCCAGCGAACGGCATCGATAATGTTGGACTTTCCGCATCCATTGGGTCCAACTACACCAATTAGTTGGCCTGGTAGCTCAAAATGGGTTGGATCGACGAATGACTTAAAGCCAGAAAGTTTGATTGATTTGAGTTGCACAGGGCGCTTTGCGGGGTAAAAAAGTCTGACTGGTTCAAGAAAAAGGGGGTAAATTCCGTGATTTAGATGATAGCAAGTTAACAAAGCCTCACACCGGAATTTTCTCCACCGATATAATGAAGTTTCGCCATTTAGGGCTAAAACCCCTTAACAATCTGATAGTTATCTAAAAAGCATGAGCCAATCACCACAAAGCGTTATCGAACAAGCCTGGGACAACCGAGCTAACCTGTCCGCAGGGGACATTTCCACCGAAATCCGCAATGCCGTCAGTGCCGTTATTGATGGCCTTAATCGGGGGCGCATTCGCGTTGCCGAGCGTCGTTCCGTTGGGCAATGGGAAGTCAATCAATGGGTTAAAAAGGCAGTCTTATTGTCCTTCCGCTTAGAAGACAATAAAGTCATGCCTGCCGGTGGCTTTACCCAGTTTTACGACAAAGTACCCAGTAAGTTTGAGAACTGGACCGAGGCAGATTTCATCGAGGGTGGCTTTCGGGTCGTACCCCCAGCCGTTGCCCGCCGGGGCTCCTTTATTGGTAAGAATGCGGTTTTGATGCCTTCCTACGTCAACATCGGTGCATACGTCGGTGAAGGCACCATGGTTGATACCTGGGCTACGGTTGGCTCCTGCGCTCAAATTGGTAAGAATGTGCATTTATCTGGCGGCGTTGGTATTGGCGGTGTTTTAGAGCCCATTCAAGCCGGTCCCGTCATCATCGAAGACAACTGCTTTATTGGCGCCCGCTCCGAGGTAGTCGAGGGCGTCGTAATTGAAGAGAACAGCGTCTTGTCGATGGGCGTCTTTATTGGCCAAAGCACCAAGATTTACGATCGGGAAACCGGCCAAATTCATTATGGTCGTGTACCTGCCGGTTCAGTGGTGGTA
>CAMDKY010000070.1 GCA_945901245.1 Polynucleobacter meluiroseus
AAAGCAACTGTACCCGCCCAGCCCGAGAAGCTTTTGACTTGATACACAATGATTGCATACACAAACAAGCCAATCACAATCGATGGTGCTGACAACATAATGTCGGTTACGAAGCGCGTCACTTCAGCAAACTTGCTCTTCGCGCCATACTCGGAAAGGTAGATTCCAGCCAGAATACCAATTGGCGTGCTAATAAATGTACAGGTAGCCACAATCATCAAGCTACCTACAATCGGGTTTGCCAAACCACCGCCCTCAGTGCCAGGTGCAGGGGTGCTCTCTAAGAACAGTGATGGACTGATTGCGGCAAACCCCTTGTATAGCAATACCGACAAGATCCAAAATAGGAAGATCATGCCGATACTCATTGCAATCATCGATAGGGTGAGACCAATTGCATTTGCGCGCTTGCGCTGATTGAATAGACCCCGATCCACTCCTTTTGAAATGGTGGAGCCTGACTTAAATTGAGCGTTACTCATTATGTTTTAGCCCCTTGATTGGCTTCCATGCGCATCAACATGAACTTTGCGAGTGAAAGAACTACGAACGTAATCACAAATAAAGCCAGACCTAATAAAAATAAAGACGAATAGTGAACACCGATTTCAGCCTCACCAAATTCGTTGGCTAAGGTAGAGGCAATCGAATTTCCAGGAGCAAAGAGTGATGCTTTCAATTTGTGAGCATTACCAATCACGAATGTCACCGCCATGGTCTCGCCCAAAGCACGGCCTAGACCGAGCATGATGCCGCCAATCACACCGGTTTTAGTGTATGGCAAGACCACATTCCGGACCACCTCCCATGTAGTACAGCCAATTCCATAGGCCGACTCTTTTAATACAGGCGGGACGATCTCAAATACATCGCGCATCACCGAGGCAATAAATGGCAGAATCATCATGGCTAGAATTAAACCAGCGCACAAAATACCGATGCCATTAAATGCACCAGAAAATAAAAGGCCGATACCTGGAATATGACCAAATGTAGCTGCAAGAGCGGGCTGAACGTAATCAGCAAATAAAGGAGCAAAAATAAATAAGCCGAACATGCCATAAATGATGGATGGCACGGCCGCAAGGATTTCAACAGCGGTGCCTAACGCACGGCGCAGACCCTTTGGGCAAATTTCAGTCAAAAATACCGCAATACCAAAACTGAGCGGTACTGCAATTAGAAGGGCAATAACCGAGGTAACCACGGTTCCATAGATGGCAATCGCGCCACCAAACTCACCGTTAATAATATCCCATTCAACGGTGGTAAAAAATCCGAATCCAAACTTCTCAAAGGCAGGGTATGCGTTTACAACGAGGGAGGCAATGATGCCTAAGAGCGCCAAGAGAACTGTAAGGGCAAAAAATTGCGTGGTCAGATAAAACAACTTATCCAAGAAGCGTTGTTGCTTTGCGATTTTTATTGCCTGCGGACGAACTAGGCTTAATGAAGCTGAATTTTCCATAAACGCAATGCCTTTAAAAGGTACTTACTACAAAAAATGATGACTCGATTTGAATGCACGGAACTCAAACTGCAGATACAAAGCTCCGCCTAGAGCGGAGCTTTGTACTATTTTTTAAACTAAATTACTTGATGTTAATTTGTGACCACACGTTCTTACGAATGAAATCCGTTGTAACTGCAGGCATTGCAACGTAATCTAACTCAGCAGCCATTTTTTGTCCTTCTTTGAAAGCAAAATCAAAGAATTTCAATACTTCAGCCGAGCTAGCTTTGTTTGTTGGGTTCTTGTACATCAAGATGAATGATGCACCGGTGATTGGCCATGACTTTGCACCAGGAGAGTCAGTAATGAAAGTACCCATTCCTGGAATCTTTGACCAATCGGTTCCAGCTGCAGCAGCTGCGAAGGTAGTGTCATCTGCAACAACGAATTGACCATCCTTATTCTTCAGTTGCACTGTAGTCATGTTGTTTTTCTTCGCATAGGCATACTCAACATATCCTACGGAGTTTTTTACGCGACCGACGTTTGCAGCAACGCCCTCATTACCTTTACCGCCAACGGACGAAGCCGCTGGCCACTTGACTGCTGCGCCAGCACCAACCGCACTCTTCCACTCGCCACTTACTTTTGCCAAGTAGTCAGTGAAAATAGCAGTTGTACCAGAGCCGTCAGCGCGGTGAACTACAGTGATATCACCAGCAGGGATCTTTACGCCTGGATTGAGCAGTGCAATGCGCTTGTCGTTCCAGTTAGTAATGGTGCCCTGGAAAATGTCAGCCAAAGTAACGCCATCTAATTTCAACTGGCCTGGCTTCATGCCATCCACGTTAATAATAGGAACTACACCACCAATAATCGCTGGGAACTGAACCATGCCGTCTTTTTCGAGATCTTCAAACTTAACTGGGTTATCAGTTGCACCAAAGTCAACAGTTTTAGCTTTAATCTGCTTAATACCGCCAGACGAACCGATCGACTGGTAGTTCATGCCATTGCCAGTGCGGGCTTTATAGGCTTCTGCCCATTTACCGTAAATTGGATATGGGAATGTCGCGCCGGCGCCAGTGATATCGGCAGCCATTGCTACGGGAGCAAAACTTACTGCAGAAATCGAAAGGGCTGCTACGGTGAGCGCCTTTTTCATTGTCAATTTCATTTCATTGTCCTTTAATAGTTTCACCGCACAACGCGATAGATGAACAATAGAGAGGCAATGTGACGGCTTTATGACACTTGGCTTTTTCGTAAAAAAACCATATAAAACATGAGCTTACATTTATATATTTATGAAGTGGGTATCGCTGCAACAATGGTTTTTGCGCAGTTGCTTGCTTGCTCAAGTGCTTTCGCCTCCACCATCACGCGTAAAACGGGCTCTGTACCGGAGGCCCGAATTAACACCCTACCGCCGCTGCCAAGCTCGGAAGTAATGGAATTCACGACCTCCATTACCTTGGCATCGGCCTGCCATTCATAGCCAGGGGCTACTTTGACGTTGATTAAGACCTGGGGAAAGGCATTCACTCCATTGAGTAGCTCGGCCAAAGACTTCCCTTGTTTACGCATCGCTGCAAGCACTTGCAAGGCCGCAACGGTACCATCGCCGGTGGAATGCTGGTCTAAGCAAAGCAAGTGGCCAGAGCCCTCACCCCCCAAAGTCCATTGCCGCTTTTTAAGTAACTCTAATACGTATCGATCACCCACATTGGCGCGCTCAAATTGCAAACCTAAGGCTTTAATAGCATGCTCTATTGCAGCATTGGTCATTAAGGTACCGACCACCCCGCCGAGTTGCACGCCCTGCTCCACCCGGTCTTTGGCCAACACATATAACAGCTCATCGCCATTAAATAAGCGGCCTGTGCCATCTACCATTTGCAAGCGGTCAGCATCGCCATCGAGCGCTATACCCAAATCGGCTTGATGCTCTTTTACTGCAGCTACTAACGCAGCGGGCGCAGTAGCGCCACAGCCGTCGTTAATGTTTCGACCATTGGGCTCAACGCCAATCGAAATGACCTCTGCCCCCAGTTCATGAAAGACATTGGGTGCCGATTGATAGGCAGCGCCGTTGGCGCAGTCGACTACGAGTTTTAAGCCCCGTAAATTCAGGGCAGCAGGAAAGGTCGACTTGCAAAACTCAATGTAGCGACCAGTAGCATCGTCAAGGCGAAATGCTTTGCCGAGGTATTTCGAACTGACGCAAGCCAAGGGCTGCTCGAGTGCCGCTTCGATGGCTAATTCAGATGCATCGGATAACTTATCGCCTTCGGGTGAGAAAAACTTAATGCCGTTATCTTGGTATGGATTGTGTGATGCAGAAATCACTACACCTGCCGAGAGTCGCAATGTTTTTGTCAGGTAGGCTACACCGGGGGTTGGCATTGGACCACAGAGCATGACATCCACGCCTGCAGCAGAAAAACCTGCCTCCAGCGCAGCCTCGAGTAAGTAGCCCGATACGCGCGTGTCTTTCCCAATGAGAACGGTGCAGCGCTCACCTGCAGGAGCTGCTTGCTTTAATACCGTACCGGCTGCATAACCAAGGCGCATGATGAACTCGGGAATGATCGGCGCTGTACCCACCTCACCACGAATCCCATCGGTACCAAAGTATTTTTTCTTATTGGCTGTCATAGGATTTAATTATAAAACTTACATGCAAGGGCATTCGTCCTTTTGTGCGAATTAAGCTGCTTGCACTGCAGCCCACAGTGTTAAGGCATCGATGGACTCTGGAACATCGTGTACGCGCACGATACTTGCGCCCCGCTCTGCCGCCAACACCGCAGCAGCTACGCTAGGCACTAAGCGATCACCGACTTCTCGACCTGTAATCTTACCCAGCATGGATTTGCGCGAAATCCCAGCCAAGACGGGATGCCCACTATGCGTGAATTGATTGAATTCCTGCAGCATGGCGAGGTTGTGATCAAGGCTCTTACCAAAACCAAATCCGGGGTCAATTGCAACGCGATCGGCAGCAATGCCTTGCTCAATTAAGCATGTAGTGCGCTCCATTAAAAAGGCATTTACCTCGCTGACTACATTCACATAGTTTGGATTGAGCTGCATGGTGATGGGGTCGCCTTGCATGTGCATCAGGACAACACCGCACTGATTAGCTAAGGCATGGTCGGTAACAACATCTTCTGACCCTGCTTGCCGCAAAGCCCAGATGTCATTGATGCAATCAACGCCGGCAATTAAAGCTTGCCGCATGGTCTCTGCTTTATAGGTATCAATCGATAGAGCAACGCCGCAATCGGTGAGCGCTTCAATAATAGGCAAGACCCGATCCAACTCTTCTTGCAGTGAAACGGGAATGGCGCCGGGCTTGGTTGATTCGCCACCAATATCAATCAGGTCAACGCCAGCGGCAATCATGGCTTCTGCTTGCCGCAGCGCATCGCCCGTCGCATAAAAGCGACCGCCATCGGAAAAGGAATCCGGGGTAGCGTTCAGGATCCCCATCACCAGGGGTCGCTGGCGATTGGCTTGCCTTTGTCCTAGCTCAAAAAGAAAACGCCCGCAACGCCATGTTGCGGGCTGTTGAAACAATGGCATTGCGCTAGCCTAAGCGCCGTTTATGCAGCTGCAGGTGCACCACCTGCGCTTGGTCCAGTCGGACCGCCTGCTGAGTTACCAAAAGCAGTTGCTGCAACTGGCTTGGGCGCCCGCGGTGGACGGCCATCCATAATGTCATTGATCTGCTCTGCATCGATCGTTTCCCAATCCATGAGTGCGGTCACCATCGCTTCCACTTTGTCTTTGTTGTTTTCTAGAATCGATCTGGCCATTGCATATTGGCTATCAATCAAACTCCGAATCTCTGCATCGACTTTTTGCTGGGTTAATTCGGATACTGACTTCGAGCTATTCGGGCCAAACATGCCCTGCTGCTCGGTATCCACATACACCATCGTACCGATGCTATCGCTCATGCCGTAGCGCGTCACCATATCGCGTGCCATCTTAGTTGCACGCTCAAAGTCATTCGAAGCACCTGTACTCATGGAGTTTAGGAACACTTCTTCCGCAGCGCGGCCGCCAAACAAAATCGCCAGCTCCTCGAGCATCCGGTCTTTATACAAATTCACGCGATCAAACTCCGAATCTCTGCATCGACTTTTTGCTGGGTTAATTCGGATAATGACTTCGAGCTATTCGGGCCAAACATGCCCTGCTGCTCGGTATCCACATACACCATCGTAC
>CAMDKY010000071.1 GCA_945901245.1 Polynucleobacter meluiroseus
CACAATCGGTGTTTTGAGTAATTCGTATCCATAGGCGCGCGTGAGATCACGCACGGCATTTTCCAAATGCGTCCACTGCTGCGCATCGGCAGGCAGTAGGTCATTCATGCCGCGCACGCCGTTTATTTTTTGCAGCTTGGGATTACTCATGCTTGCGCACTGCCGTAACGAGTTTTGACGTACTCTTCGACAATCACCTGAAAATCCTCAGCAATCGATTCACCGCGGAGCGTCTTGACTTTGACGCCATCCACAAATACCGGAGCAGCCGGCGTCTCACCCGTGCCTGGTAAGGAGATACCAATATTGGCGTGCTTACTCTCGCCCGGACCATTGACAATGCAACCCATCACGGCAACATTCATTTCTTCGACGCCCGGATGGGTTTTTTTCCATACCGGCATTTGCTGACGTAAATACGATTGAATGTTGGCAGCTAATTCCTGAAAGGTCGTGCTCGTCGTGCGGCCACAACCCGGACAAGCAATCACCATCGGCGTGAAATTACGCAGGCCCATGGTTTGCAAAATCTCTTGGCCCACAATCACTTCGTTTTCACGGGGAGCGCCTGGATCAGGGGTGAGTGAAATGCGAATGGTGTCGCCAATGCCTTCTTGCAACAAAATGGCTAAGGCTGCAGTCGATGCCACAATGCCTTTGCTGCCCATGCCAGCTTCAGTTAAGCCTAAATGCAATGGGTAGTCGCAGCGGCGCGCAAGGTCGCGGTAGACCGCCACTAAATCTTGCACGTTACTCACTTTGCAGGAGAGCGTAATTTGATTTGGGTCCATGCCCAGCTCTTCGGCCTTCTCCGCCGATTGCAGGGCCGACTGAATCAAGGCCTCGATCATGACTTCTTGTGCTGATTTAGGGCTAGGCAGCGCCGCATTAGCATCCATGATGCTCGCGAGCAGCTCTTGATCTAAGCTGCCCCAATTCACACCGATGCGAATGGGTTTGCGGTATTCGCAAGCGGCTTCAATCATTTGCGCAAACTGGGGATCGCGCTTGGCGCCCTTGCCCACGTTGCCGGGGTTGATGCGGTACTTGGATAAAGTCCTAGCGCACTCGGGATGCTCTTTGAGCAGAGTATGGCCGTTGTAATGAAAGTCACCAATGAGCGGTACGTGCACGCCCATCTTATCGAGCTGCTCCCGAATGTAAGGAACAGCAGCGGCAGCAGCTGGCGTATTAACGGTAATACGCACCATCTCCGAGCCAGCGCGGGCTAATTCTTTCACTTGAATTGCGGTTGCGAGAGCGTCCTCGGTATCGGTATTGGTCATCGACTGCACGCGCACTGGCGCATTGCCACCAACGGTAATGCGAGCACTTTCCCAAACCACTTCCGATTGACGGGAAGCGCGCTTAGGCGATGGACCGAGGGGTAATGGAGGCAGGCAATTGGACATGGTTTCTTTGGGTGCTGTCATGGGTGTATTGAATATTAACGGTTGACCCATTCGATGGGTTGCTCATAGAGCGCGCGCTCACGCACGCGAGTCCGATCCACCACATCACCAGCAAGTTGACCGCATGCCGCGGCAATATCATCACCGCGGGTTTTACGCACGGTGGCAATCATGCCGGCATCTTGCAATAGATGCATAAATGCCTGAACGCGCTGCGGCAAGGAGCGCGTCAAACCGGATTCTGGGAAGGGATTAAATGGAATCAAATTGACCTTGCATTTAATGCCGCTCAGCAAACGAATTAATTCTTTGGCCTGCGCATCGCTGTCATTCACATTTTCGAGCATGCAGTATTCAAAGGTTAAAAAATCACGTGGGGCAAATTCCAAGTAACGCTCGCACGCCGCCAGTAATTCACGCAGCGGGTATTTAATGTTTAAGGGAACCAACTGGTCACGCAGCGCATCATTTGCGGCATGCAAGGACACTGCCAAGGCAACGGGGCAATCTTGCGATAAGCGATCCATCATCGGCACAACACCGGAGGTGGATACCGTCACGCGGCGACGTGACAAACCATAGGCGTTGTCATCGAGCATGAGGCGCAAGGCAGTCAGTACGTTGTCGTAATTGAGCAAGGGCTCGCCCATGCCCATCAGTACCACGTTGGAGACCACCCGGCCGCTGTAAACGTAGCCTGGGGTTGGGTACTGCTCCAAACGCAGTATGGCGTTCGGGTCTTTCTTTAACTCGTGCTCGGCATACCAAAGCTGGCCGATGATTTCACCGGCGGTAAGGTTGCGTGAGAAGCCTTGATAGCCAGTCGAGCAAAAACGGCAATTCACTGCACAGCCGGCCTGCGATGAAATACACAAAGTACCGCGGTCGTCTTCCGGTATGAATACCATCTCCACCGCATCTTTGGCGCCCACATCAATCAGCCACTTGCGTGTGCCATCTATCGCCTGCTCATCCCGAATGACAGGCAGCGGTTTTATTTCAGCCTGCTCAGTTAAGGAAGTACGAAAAGTTTTTGCTAGATCACTCATCGCGGCGATATCCGACACGCCGCGCTGGTGAACCCAATTCAGGAGCTGCTTGGCCCGAAATGGTTTTTCATTTAGACCCGCGACATACGCTGCCATGCCGGCAGCGTCAAAATCCAGGAGATTTGTGCGCGGGGTAGTCAATCAATTAACGCGAAAAGATATTCATGCCTGGAAAAAAGAAACTAATTTCCACAGCAGCAGTTTCTGGCGCGTCGGAGCCATGCACCGCATTGGCATCAATGCTGTCTGCAAAGTCAGCACGAATCGTGCCCTTGTCGGCTTTCTTCGGATCGGTTGCGCCCATGAGTTCACGGTTTTTTGCAATGGCGTTATCGCCCTGCAGTACCTGAATCATCACTGGACCAGAAATCATGAAACTCACCAAATCTTTAAAAAATGGGCGAGCAGCGTGCACGGCATAAAACTGCTCGGCTTCTTGCTGCGACAAATGCGCCATTTTGGATGCGATGACTTTAAGGCCAGCTTGCTCGAAACGGGAATAAATCTGTCCGATGACATTTTTTGCTACTGCATCGGGTTTAATAATAGAAAGGGTGCGCTCCATTGCCATGCAAAACTCCAGTGGTTAAATCAATAATATTAAAAAAGCAGCTTTTTTGCCCAAAATAAGGGGTTTCATGCTGCCGATGCCGATGCATTACGCTGAATTTATCGATCGAGAGATTATACATCCCCTGCCCGTATTTACCCCCATAGGCAAATGCCTAAGCTCTTGAATTTGCAAGGTATAACCCTATTTTATCTATTCCTATTGCAATTGCCCTTGATTTCATCAATTTTGTCTATACTTACTATCAAAGTCCCGTGGTGGACTCACGTTATTAGATAAAAGGAGTCAATATGAGTGATTTGAACTCGTTCGGCTTTGGGCAAACAGGCTCAGTTGCAAATGCACAGGTCCGAAACAAGGTTCTGCGTAATACCTACGCCCTACTGGCACTTTCGATGGTTCCAACCGTCATTGGCGCCTGGCTTGGTGTTGCGATGGGATTCAAGCTATTTGAAGGCAGCCCCTTCATGGGCTTCATGGTGTTTATGGCAGTGGCCTTCGGCTTCTTCTGGGCCATTAACCGCAATAAAGACAGCGGCTTAGGTGTATTGCTATTGCTGGGTTTCACCTTCTTTATGGGCGTGATGCTGTCCCGTTTGATTGGTTTTACCCTGGGCACCTACAGCAACGGCGCAACCCTGATTATGGGTGCATTTGGCGGTACTGCCCTGATCTTCACGGTCATGGCCAGCATTGCAACGGTTAGCAAGCGCGACTTCACCAGCATGGGCAAGTTTTTGATGGTGGGCGTCATTCTGCTGATCGTGGCGATGGTAGCCAATATGTGGCTGCAAATCCCTGCCTTGATGTTGACGCTGATGGTTGCCGCAATCGCCATCTTCTCTGCATTCATCTTGGTGGATGTGCAGCGCGTCATCAATGGTGGCGAGACCAACTACGTGATGGCGACGCTTGCGATTTACTTAAACGTCTATAACATCTTCACCAACCTCTTGGCCCTCTTTGGGATCATGGGTGGCGATCGAGACTAAGTAGTATTCAGCATCAAAGAGAAGCGCCCTGCGGGGCGCTTTTTCTTTGGTACAAGGGCTTTTGAGGAATAAAATTGCTGGTGACCCCTCTCAAGCAACTCAGGCAAATAAGATGACTGCATTCAATAAAGACCAATTCCAGCCTGTCCCACATACAGCAGATGATGATGCACTGCTGTTTTCAAATCCTGAATTTAAGGCTGCGTGGGATGCACTTGAGGATAAGTATGCCGCCCTATCTGAAGTATCAAAGATATCTAGCGATACTATTGGCATACCACCTACCCGCCCGAACTAAATCGCTAAACCAGGCAAACCATTAATAGTAATAATGGCAATTAATGATGGGCCTTTGTTTTCCCTCGGCGATATTGCTTTAATGATTTCTCCAAATGTTTTGCGTTGGACGGCGATTTTAAAAGATGGAATGTTTCCATCAAACTGTTATAGGTATCAAAGGACATTAGCACAGCATCCTCCGCATCCTTTCGCGAAATAATCGCAACATCCTGATCCGCAACGACCTGTTCAATTACTTGCTTAAACTGCGTTCTCGCATCTGAAAATTGAATAACGCGCATGGTGTGCTCCCTGACTTGTTCTATGTATTTTACAAATAGATAGAGGAGTTACTTTGGAAGTAAAGACCTGTTGAGCTGGGCAGGCCAAAATAGCTTGAATACCTATTTTTAATTAAATTGCACAGATGCGAGCCAGATTGAGGTGCTTGTTGCCCAAAGTGCTATTTATTAGGATAATTGACCATAATGAATAAGCCCGCTATTGATCCAGCAACCCAAAATGCAGCTCGTGCATTTATGGAAAAAATCGCCCATCAATATGATGTAAGCCAAGTGCTGCTGTTTGGTAGCCGCGCTCGCAATGCCCACCACAGTGAAAGCGATGCTGACATAGCGATCTTATTGCGAGGTAACTCAGGACCTTTTGTGACCACGAAGTTCGCCATGGATGATATGGCTTACGATGTAATGTTAGATACAGGAATTCGGATCCAGCCTTTGCCTATTTGGCAAGCAGAGTGGGGCCATCCAGAGAGCTACTCAAACCCAAGCTTATTGAAAAACATTCGAAATGAAGGCCTTGTACTTTGAAAGCAAAGATCTTTTCTTGCTCAGCCAGCTCTAAATCACTCCAGGCAGTTTGAAAAACAGGGCTATTAAGATCAAGTTCAACTAATGGCTCAGGCTTTACGTTTCGTGCCATGCGCTTTATTTATTTTTAATTTAGAAAGGTTGCTTGCTTTAGCGGGTGTTTTTTGTGCCCAAGCTAAAGCAGCAGTTAAATCCTTTTTAAGGGCTGGCGTATGCATCCACTTTTCATTATCTGGAATGACAGTGGCGGTACGAATCAACCAAACTCCAGGCTCTGGGTTTTCAACGAGAACCTGACATCCGGCATATTCCTTTCCAAGCGAGATTTGCCCACTCGATCCAATGGATTTAATAACTTGGTGATTTAAGACTGCGCCCATGGCATTCTCCTATATTCATGCGGCATCTTGGCATGACAGCATGATTTTAGTCAAATAATGCGTATTGCGTGTTGCGTGTTGAAAGCGCGATGAGGAGCTGTCGTTCAAGCGGCACTTTTTCATTACACAGCATATT
>CAMDKY010000072.1 GCA_945901245.1 Polynucleobacter meluiroseus
AAGGATTACTCCTGCAATTAAAGTGAGTAGTACATGTCAAATTCGATGGGGTGCGTCGTCATACGGAAACGGGTGACCTCTTCCATCTTCAAATCAATGTACGCATCCAACATCGAATTAGTAAAGACACCGCCACGGGTTAAGAATTCACGATCTTTATCCAAGCACTCCAAAGCCTGATCTAAGCTATGGCATACGGTTGGGATCTTTGCATCTTCCTCTGGTGGCAAGTCATACAAATTCTTATCAGCAGCTTCGCCTGGATGAATCTTGTTCTGCACGCCGTCCAAACCAGCCATCAAGAGTGCTGAGAAGCAGAGGTATGGGTTAGCCAATGGGTCTGGGAAACGAGTTTCAATACGGCGACCTTTTGGACTCGATACGTGTGGAATCCGAATCGAAGCAGAACGGTTGCGGGCAGAGTAAGCGAGCTTCACTGGCGCCTCAAAGCCTGGTACTAAACGCTTGTACGAATTAGTACCTGGATTGGTGATGGCATTCAGTGCGCGGGCATGTTTAATGATGCCGCCGATGTAGAACAAAGCAAATTCAGAAAGACCGGCATAACCGTTACCAGCAAACAAGTTCTCGCCATTCTTCCATACCGACTGATGCACATGCATACCCGAGCCATTGTCACCAACGACGGGTTTTGGCATAAAGGTAGCGGTCTTGCCATAGGCATGGGCTACGTTTTGCACGACGTACTTCTGCCAAATAGTCCAATCAGCGCGCTGGGTTAGTGTGCTGAATTTGGTTCCTAATTCATTTTGACCTTGGCCAGCCACTTCATGGTGATGGACTTCGACTGGAATGCCCATCGACTCCAAGATTAAACACATCTCAGAGCGCATGTCTTGGAAGCTGTCCACAGGGGACACCGGAAAGTAACCGCCTTTTTTGCCTGGGCGATGACCCGTGTTGCCGCCTTCAATTTCAGCAGAAGATGACCATGGCGCTTCTTCTGAATCGATCTTAACAAAGCAACCCTGCATATTGTCGCCCCAGCGCACGCCATCAAAAATAAAGAACTCGGGTTCTGGACCAAAGAAGGCAGTATCACCCAATCCAGTTCCTTTTAAATAGGCTTCTGCACGCTTGGCAATCGAGCGCGGGTCACGATCGTAACCCTTGCCATCCGATGGCTCAATGACGTCGCAGGTAATAACTAAGGTTGACTCTTCATAAAAAGGGTCAATGTAGGCTGCGGTTGGGTCTGGCATCAACAGCATGTCGGATGCTTCAATACCCTTCCAACCCGCAATCGAGGAGCCGTCAAATGCATGGCCGCTTTCGAATTTATCTTCATTGAAGTGAGAAATGGGCACGGTGGTGTGCTGTTCTTTGCCTTTGGTATCGACAAAGCGAAAGTCAACAAAAGTGCACTCTTTTTCTTTGACCAACTTCATTACGTCAGCGACGGTTTTTGTCATGCAAATCTCCTCAATAAGTGAAACGAATTCGGTAGTCGTTGGTATGCCTCGATGGCGCACACTACACACGGTTTATGTTTGTAATGTATCGAAAGCGAACCGCTTGAATAGCTATTATTGCACTAGTAAAGTGCCTAAAAAGGGGTGCTACTCCTCTTTATGCACTAAATTAGTGCTTAATTGGGTCGTGAATTTGGTAATTTAAGGCTTTGGTCCCTTGGCGAAGGGCCTCCCAAGCAAGCAGCACTGCGTCAGCACAGCCTTTTACACCCAATTCAATGTGGCGGCGAGCATAAATACCGCCGCGCACTGGATCCCCTACCGAGGGCAGGCTAAACACTTTGACGCCCTCAAAACGGCTCTCAATATCCTCCATGAGCGGCGTTAGGCGCGACTCAATGCCTTCCGGAACGATAAAACTCTTTTCCAGCCAGCTTTCTTGGTGAAATAAATGGGCATAGTGCTGATCGAGACACCAAGCCATCATCGGCGCAGCCATCACCGGAAAGCCAGGGAAAAAGTGGTGTTCCTGAATCCGAAATCCCGGAATTTGGTTGTAGGGATTGGGAATGATTTCGCAGCCCACCGGAAACTCCCCCATCTTGAAGCGATGTTGATTTTCGGCAAGCGATAAGTCGGCTTTAGCCGCATCCCCCTCTGCCATTGCAATGATGCGATTGGTAATCAAGGTCTTGGCTTGTGGATGCAATTCAATTTCTAAGCCCAAAGCCTTGGCAACGCTGACGCGAGTGTGATCATCCGGTGTGGCACCAATGCCACCAGTACTAAACACCACATCACCGCTAGCAAAGGTTTCTTTCAGGCACTGCACAATTTGCGCAGGGTCGTCACTGACATAGCGAGCCCAAGACAGACTCAAGCCACGCTCATTGAGCAATTCAATCAGTTTGCTAAGGTGTTTATCGCTACGACGACCCGATAGGATTTCATCACCAATTACGATCAAACCAAAGCGGCGCTGCAATGTTGCATCGTTAACAGCCATTTACGATGCCTCCATGTCAATCACGGCGTGCTCCACCTTCGGCGTTTTGGCCTCTTCCGTTGCACGCAACTCTTTAAGTGCGCCTAATAAGAAGTGCGCAAACCACAGGGCAGCAAAAACAAAAATGATGGAGTAAACCCAAAGGGCAACAAAACTAACGAAAGGAAATAAAACCAAGGCCAATGCAGAGGTGGCCCAAAAGAAGGTGGGTACTGCGCCCAGCATGCCAGCGGCAACACCCATGCCCAGTAACTCCCAGCGATAGCGCTCGAGCAACATATCACGCTCTGCAGTAGTGGCATGCTTGAGTAAGACGTCATACGACATTAAGCGCATGGTTAGCCATCCCCACAATAGAGGCGGCAATATAGCGACTAGCGGCGGAACCCACCATACCGGCAGAGTCAACATAATCAAAGCCAAGCAAATGAACGCAGACCAAATGGTATAGAAAAAGCTGCCGACCATACCACCCTTCCCTAGCACCTCAATGCCGTGGTAGTTATTTTGACGCATCACACTATTGACAATTGCCGGTACGGTTGAAAAAGCGATGTAGACCAATAGACTAGTTGCAATCAATGGAATCAACAGCATCACCAAAAATAAAGGAGCAATCCAGGCGCGCGCCTCATCTAAACCGACCCAACTCAAGACCGTCTGAATCCAGCTGGTAAAAATCGATGTAGTCAAAAATACCCGCAAGTAATCAAGCGCTGGTGACCAGATCAACCAAATCACAATCCCCCACAGAATCGACACAATCAAAAATGGTCGAAAACTAAGCCAGAGCATGCGGGGATGCATCGTGCCCACCATGGCTAAGCCAAGGGAACGAAATACGTTTTGCACTCCTTGCATAGGCTTACTTACGGTTCAGGTGAAATAGATGAAGGCAGGCGTGTCGCAAGCCCTGCCACTGTTGAGTCAAAATCGAATTCGGTACCACGACACCACGCACTCCAGTGGGATAAACCGCATTCGGAAATACCGCCGTTTTAAAGAGCATATCCCACCACGGAAATAAAACACCAAAGTTGCAGCCTCCTAAAACACCCGGTTTACCTTTAGCCTCATGGCCATAGCCAACGGCATGGTGCAAGCGGTGGAACATGGGCGAAATTAAAAAGTAACGACCCAGACCTAAATGTATTTTGAGATTCGCGTGTTGCCAACTTTCAATCAACTGACCAAGCACCACTAAAAAGACGAATTGGCCGGGAGGCACTCCAAACAGTAAAGCAAAAAAAGCAAAGACTAAGGCATGCATGATGTCGTCTAGCACATGGTTGCGATCATCCGACCAGGCATTCATGGCCACTTGGCTGTGGTGCAAGGTGTGCAATTGCCACCACCATTGAAAACGGTGGGATGCGCGGTGGTAACCGTATTCCACTATATCCAACATCACCAGGTAAATACAAAAGCTCACGAGCGGAATGGTGGTAACGCCCGGCCACCAATCTTCGACATTGAGTCGCTCAAAGCGCCAATCGTGTAAAACCGATTGCATCTGGAAAATCATCCCAGAGAATACAAAGAAAATAAATACTTGAAAAAACCCCAGTCGATGAAAGAGCGTATAGGCCACATCGGGCCACTTGGCTTTGGCGTGCGCACCCTGATCCTCTGCAGGATTGAAGCGCTCCCAAGTGCGCAAAACCAGCACAATGATGGCGATTTGCAGTAGGCCCAGCATGAACCACTCGGTGCCGTCGTAGGCGTCTTCAGCCAATCCAATCCAATTGAGCTGATACAAGAGGGGCTCTACGATATACCGGTAAAGAGCCTCCTGCACCTCGCCATACACTCGGGTAATGGCTAGATCGGAATCAACCGAGCTCATATTGGACCTGCCTTTGCCGGACTAAGGGGCAAGACATCAAAACAGTAACCCTTGCGTTTCCAGCCTTCGATGAGGGGTTCCAATACGGTGGGTGCCCATGCATCTTTACGCGACCAAATGCCCAAGTGCGCCATCGTAATGTCACCCGGCTTAACGGATCGCAAGGCTTTTTCTAAAAGGACTTGGTTGGGGAACTTTTCTGAACTTAATTCATCGCCTAAGAATCCGGCGGGAGCCCACCCAATGTGGCGATAGCCACATTGCTCGGCCATGGCAATCAAGCGAGGCGAGGTCTTACCTCCAGCAGCACGCCAAATTGGATCCAAGGGTCGATCGCTCAGCTGCTGAAAGCGCGTATTGACCCGATTGATCTCCGCACAAACTTCCGCACTGCTAAAGGATTTAGCTTGATTGGCATTGGCACCGAACTGCGGTCGCATTTGAACCCGTGCATCGCTGGGTGAGTTTGCTGGCAAGTCCTTGATGTAGTACACATGATCATAGGTATGGCTACCAAACTGATGACCTTCTTTTACTCGCTCTTGCCAAAACGATTTCCAGCCATCATCTAAAGAGTAATCGCCGCGGTAGGTTTTCTCATTGGCCAAAAAGAAAGTCGCCTTAATTTGCTGGCGCTTCAAGATGGCCGCTACTGTCTCAGCCACCGCCATATTGCCCGTATCAAAGGTGAGGTAAATTGGCTTTTGACAGGCCTTTGCCTGAGCAACGCTCACTCCTAAAAGAGAAGTGAGTGCCAGAGACAGACAAAGAGAGATCCTTATGGGGAAACGCATCTGCTACCCTACTCCCAAGGTGCCCGCGGGTGGAAGAAAATGCCGTGCGGTGATTTGCCGACCGGAATCACACTTACTAATTTCATAGTTGGTACATCAATCACACCAGCTTTGCGAGCGAACCGGAAAGTAACCCACAGCTGTTTCCCATCGGGCGTTAATTCCATATCATCTGGCCCGGCTGGCAAGCCAGTAATGTCGCCGACTTTTTCCAGGGTCTGCATATTAATCAAGGAAATGCTTGAG
>CAMDKY010000073.1 GCA_945901245.1 Polynucleobacter meluiroseus
AACGCGCCGCTTTACTGAGCAAAATGCCTTGAGCCTTGATGCCCTGCTTAAGCCACTGCAAACCAAGTTAACCGAATTCAAAGAACAGGTCTCCACATCCTACGCCAATGAATCCCGCGAGCGCTTTGCCCTCAAAAGCGAGATTGAGCGTCTATCGGCTTTAAACGTCAAGATGTCCGATGAAACGCGCTCACTCACCCAAGCACTAAAGGGCGACTCTAAAGTCCAGGGCAATTGGGGTGAGCTCGTTTTGGAATCCATTCTTGAATCGTCCGGCCTGCGCAAAGGCGAAGAATACCTAGTACAAGACAGTCGTACCCAGGACGATGGCTCGCGCTTACAACCTGATATTGTTGTACGCCTCCCCGAAGGCCGCCATCTGGTAGTCGACAGCAAGGTATCGATTACTGCCTATGCACGCCATGCTGAATCAGTGGATGCCGATACAGCACATACCGAACTTAATGCCCACATTCAGTCGCTGCGCCAACACATTCAAGGGCTCTCCAGTAAAAACTACAGTTCGCTTTATGGAGTCGGCTCGATTGATTTTGTCTTGATGTTTATTCCGATTGAACCGGCCTTTTTATTGGCCCTCAAATCCGCCCCCAATCTCTATCAAGAGGCGCTGGCCAAGAATATTGTTTTGGTGTGCCCCAGTACCCTAATGGCGACACTCCGTACTGTTGCCCATCTGTGGCGGCAAGACCATCAAAATAAAAATGCCTTGGAAATTGCCCGTCAGTGCGGCGCCCTGTACGATAAATTTGTTGGCTTTGTTGACGATATGGAAAAGCTCGGTCAGCGGATTGATCAAGCTCAGGGCAGTTATCACGATGCTTTTAATAAGTTGAAGACTGGTAAAGGCAATTTGATTCGCACCGCAGAAAAAGTGCGCGAACTCGGTGTCAAGCCAAGCAAAACTCTGCCAGTGGGTTTATTGGATAACTCAGCAGATACTGACGACTAATACTGCGTACTGCTTCCTTCAGTCGCTTGTTTGCTCTGACCCTTCTAAAGTATGTTTTAGCTTTTCCATTTAGACATAAAAAAATCCCACTGCATTTCTACAGTGGGATTTGATTTTTACAGTACTTAAGTGGCTGTACTAAATCAGGGTACTGAATTAAGCAGCTTTGCGGCTACGTGTTGCTGGTGTTGCTGCTTTTTTAACTTGAGCTACTTGGCCCTGAAATGATTCAAATGCTTGTTCAGCACTTTTCTCAGCGGTTGCTAAAGCTTCTTTGCTTACAGCGCGGAATTGCTCAAAGCCCTGCAATGCACTGCCGTAACCGGTTTTGAGTGCAGATACAAATGCATCTGAACCAGCAGGTGCGTTTGCAGAAACGGTATTGATCCACTCTTGCATGCTCTTTTGGAACTGCTCAATGCTGGACTCCACTACGTTGTTCAGCTCTTTATTGCTATCACGCAATACTTTAGTTACTTTCTTTTGGTATGCAGCAGCTTGCGTACCGGCGTCTTGCAACATGTCTGCGCTGATCAGATCGGTTACTTGCTTTGGATCTTTGGCGCTGAGTACTTGAGCAATGCTGTCTTGTACGTTCACTAATGCATCTTTGGATGCGGCATAGTTGAGTTCTGCTAATTTTTGTGCACTCTCTAAAGCAGCTTCGCTGAGTGCAAATGTGCTTTCTAAGCCCTTGCTACTGATTTGCGACAATTTAGCGTTGATTTGGTCTTGGTTCATGTGATGCTCCGTTTCAATAAGTAAGATTGCAAATAGGATGTAAGGTGTTGCCTAAATTTGGGGTGCCATATCTGTTTGATATTGCACCGCACCATGTAAATGTAACTGATGCAGTGCAACAAATCAAGTGTTTTTGTTGCAAAGCAACAAAATAATAGAAAAAGAGCTTAAATTGAATGAAATCAGTGCATTAGATCGTAAAAAAGAGGCTAAATCCTACCGCAAAGTGGCTTCAGCTGCCTGCTTTGGTACTTTTTTAGAGTGGTATGACTTTCTGACCTTTGCCACCTTGGCGGTTACATTTGGTCCGCTATTCTTTCCCAGCAGCGATCCTGCGGCCAGTCTTTTGTTTAGCTTGGCCACATTTGGGGTTGGCATGGTGGTACGGCCTCTAGGTGCGGCCTACTTCGGATCTCTGGGCGACCGGATTGGGCGCAGGCCCGTCTTCATGATCACAATTGCCCTGATGGGCTTTGCCACCCTGTCTGTGGGTTTTCTGCCGACCTATGCGCAAATTGGTATTGCAGCCCCGATCATGCTGGTGATCCTGCGTTTATTGCAGGGCTTATCGGCCGGCGGTGAAATTGGTGGCAGCGCGGTGTTTCTAACGGAACATGCTGGCGATTCCAATCGGGGATTTAAAACCAGCTTTCTGTCGACCATGGGACCACTGGGTATTTTGGCTTCCACCTTACAAATTGCTTTCCTGCAATTCTTCTTAACGCCCGAGCAATTTCAGGAGTGGGGCTGGCGCGTGCCGTTTTGGGTATCGATTGTGCTATTGGTAATCGCCTTTAAAGTCCGGATGGCCTTAGAAGAAACGCCCGTCTTTACTGAAATGCGCAAAGAGAACAAGCGATCGACTACGCCCCTAATGGACAACTTTCGGGATCGCGAGACCCGCAAGCGCATGTTCTTATTGTTCTTCTGCATCTCAGCAGGCGGTGCAGTTTTATTCTTTTGCATGCAGGTCTACACCGCAATCTTTCTTAAAACCGCATTGGGCATCGCGCCTAAGACGGTAGACATCCTCAGCATCACGGCGACACTAGCGCTATTACCCCTCACCATCTTGGCTGGCGCCATCTCCGATCGAGTAGGCAGAAGACCGGTTGTGATTAGCGGCTTACTGATTGGGGCGATTGCTATATTGCCTGCCTTTCAGTTTCTGCAATACCTGGCATCGGCAGCGCAACTGAATTTACTGCTGGCAGGCGTGACCCTCATTTGCCTTTCCATTCCACTAGCACTGGTGGTGGGTCCGCAGATAGCCTTACTAGCCGAACTCTTCCCTGCCCGCACCCGAAATAGCGCCGCAACCCTACCGCACAACTTGGCTGCAGGATGGATCGGGGGGATGCTACCGCTTATTGTGACTTGGTTAAACCAAGCAACAGGAAATAATTTGGCGGGGCTTTGGTATCCGACGCTCTTCTTGGCAGCCGCGGCGGTTGTGGCGGCGTTTTATTTACCAGAAACGCGAGATGTCAATTTACGAAAATAGTCAATTGATGGTGCCCCATGTCCGACTCGAACAGACCACCTACTGATTACCAATCAGTTGCTCTACCAGATGAGCTAATGGGGCAATTTTTTACAACGCTTGAATTTTATCCTACTTCACAATCGTCAAGGCGGGTCTTGGCTTTTTGCGCACATCGCTAGCACCCTCGCTGGTATTGCTTGGATCTGGGTTTTTGGCGCCATCAAACGGGAATGACATCCCTTGACCGTTTTCCCTGGCATAAATGGCCAGAACATGGGTCACCGGCACCATCACGCGTTTGGGTACGCCGCCAAAGCGCGCCTGAAAACTCACCCACTCATTTCCTAAATCAAGCTGATGACAGGCTTCCGATGAGAGGTTGAGGACAATCTCGTCGTTCTTTACAAACTCCATGGGCACTTCGACTCTGCCATCGACAAACACCGCAATAAAGGGCGTAAAGCCATTGTCCGAGCACCACTCATGCAGTGCGCGGATTAAATACGGCTTGGTACTCGGAATTGAAATGCCGTCGGCAGCCATGGTAATGATTGCAGACCTTAACGCCCCGCAATTAGCGGCGCATCACCTTCTCAGAAGGGGTGAGTGCTTCAATGTAAGCAGGGCGACTAAAGATGCGCTCGGCATACTTTAGCAGTGGCGCTGCATTGCGGGATAGATCAATGCCGTAGTGCTCAAGACGCCACAAGAGTGGTGCAATGGCCACGTCGAGCATCGAGAACTCATCGCCGAGCATGTATTTGTTTTTGACAAAGATCGGGGCAAGCTGCGTTAAACGATCCCGAATGGCTAAGCGAGCTTTTTCATGGGTCTTTTCGGCGGCTTTGCCTTTTTCATTCTCGAGCGCTGCAACGTGTACGAAGAGTTCTTTCTCAAAATTGAAGAGGAAGAGACGTGCCCGTGCGCGCGCCACTGGATCAGGCGGCATTAACTGCGGATGCGGAAAGCGCTCATCAATGTATTCATTGATGATGTTGGATTCATACAGAATCAAATCTCGCTCGACCAAAATAGGAACTTGGCCGTAAGGGTTCATGACAGAAATGTCTTCCGGTTTGTTGAACAAATCAACATCACGGATTTCAAAATCCATACCTTTTTCAAAAAGTACGAGGCGGCAGCGTTGCGAGAATGGGCAATTTGTGCCCGAGTACAACACCATCATATGCAAAGATCCTTAAAAATGTACTGCATTAAAGCAACTTCAAACGCTTACTTAATGTTTTTCCAATAGGCTTTATTCAAGCGCCATGCAACAAACGTAAAGATAGCTAAAAACAGGAGGACGACCACGCCGATGCGCTTACGCTGCAACTGCATTGGCTCCGCCATCCACGACATAAATGAGACTAAGTCAGCCATGTTGTCATCGAATTCTTGGGGCTTCATCGTGCCTGGAGTCACTTGCTCAAAACCCACAAACACTTTTTGCATGCGAGTTGGATCCTTTGGATCTTTGCGCTCTTCAAAGTTCGCTGTGCGGATGCCTTGCATCTGCCACAGAACATGGGGCATACCGACGTTTGGATAGACTAAATTATTCCAGCCGGTTGGGGTTGAATCATCCTGATAGTAGGTACGAAAATAGGTATAAAGCCAATCGGTACCGCGGGCCCGTGCCTCGACCGATAAATCAGGCGGCACTTTACCAAACCACGCCTTCGCGTCTTTTGGTGTCATCGCTACCGTCATCACATCACCGACTTTGGCGCCATTCAGAATCAAGTTGTCTTTAATCTGTTGGTCAGTCAGGCCAATATCGCGCAAGGAGGAATAACGCACGCTGACGGCAGAATGGCAACCAGCACAATTGTTAACGAATATCTGCGCGCCATTTTGCAAGGCTGCATTGCTATTGACGCGATCCGGTGCTTTATCGAGCGGATAGTCACCACCGGCCGCTTGCGCGGCAGTCGCTGCAAAACCCAATGTAGCCACTACAGTAAGCGCACGAAGACTGGCTTTTAC
>CAMDKY010000074.1 GCA_945901245.1 Polynucleobacter meluiroseus
CCGCTCAATAGGGTGCTGAGGGCATCCGCTGAAATTTTTGGATTGTTAGCCAATACAGCCACATCCGGCATTTCCGACAGCTGTGCTAGTTCGGTCAACTGAACCAAGGCGCTGCCCAGCTCGGAAGATTTTACGCTTGAGAAAAGCGCCTCTGCGTAAGGACGTGCAATGGTAGCTAAATCAGCCATATTAGAGCTCTGCCTTGAGTTGGTCTAGCAAGGCGGCGTGAGCCTTTGGATCCACTTCACGGCGCAAAATTTGCTCGGCACCGCGCACTGCCAGGCTAGCAACTTCGGCACGCAACACATCGCGCGCCCTGGAAACTTGCTGTTCTGCGTCTTGCTTTGCTTGATTGATAATGCGCGCTGCCTCGGCTTGTGCGTTGCTGCGAATCTCATCCGCACTAAGCTGTGCGCGCTTTTCTGCTTCGGCTACGCGCTGACCGCCTTCTTGACGAGCACGCACTAACTCTTGCTCGGCCAGTTTTGATGCGGAGGCAAGATCGGCCTTGCCACGCTCAGCGGCTGCCAAGCCTTCTGCAACTTTGGTGGCGCGCTCGTCTAATGCTTTTACTAAGGGAGGCCACACAAAGCGTGCAACTACCCACCATAAAATGAAAAAGACGATCATTTGCGCGAATAGGGTCGCGTTCAGATTCACGGTATTCCTTTCGGTATTGTTAAGAACGTGCGGACAACACAGCGTTGCCCGCGTCAGAACAATTACTTAATAACGGCCAACAATGGGTTTGCAAATGCAAACAACATTGCAACACCAACGCCGATCAAGAAAGCAGCGTCGATCAAGCCTGCCAACAAGAACATTTTAGTTTGCAGTTCATTCATCAACTCAGGCTGACGCGCCGCGCCTTCAATAAATTTTCCGCCCATAAGGCCAATGCCTAGACACGCGCCCAGTGCGCCTAAACCAATAATGAGGCCAATACCGATTGCAGTTAAACCTTGAATGTTTGCTAAAAATTCTTGCATGATGACTCCTGAGTAATAAAAGTGGTAATAAAAATAAAACGGTTAATGGTGGCTATGTGCTTGACCGATGTAAACCAAAGTCAACATCATAAAAATAAATGCTTGCAACAAAATAACGAGGATGTGAAATATTGCCCAAGCAGATCCCGCAATGACATGCCCCACAAGTCCAAGCACGCTCAGGTCGAGACTAAAGGTCCAAATACTACCTAGCAAAGCGATGAGCAAGAAAATGAGCTCGCCCGCATACATATTGCCGAACAACCGCATACCCAAGGAAACCCCTTTAGCGATGTACTCGATGATATTAAGAACCAAGTTGAATGGGGCCAAATACCATTTTGCTCCAAATGGCGCCGATAGGAGCTCGTGTACAAATCCCCCAACGCCCTTTACTTTGAAGCTGTAGTAAAAAACCAGCAACAGCACTGCGAAGGACATGCCTAAGGTTGCATTCAAATCGGTTGTAGGCACTAACTTATGGTGAGGCACATGCAACCCTAAATTCTCAAGGAAGTGGTTCACCCCCACAACCCAATCTACCGGCACAAGATCCAGCGTGTTTAACAAAATGATCCAGCAGAATACAAAGAGCGCAAGGGGGGCAATGTAGCTTCGGTCACCGTGCACAATACTTTTAGATTGTGTTTCGACCATTTCGACTAGCATTTCGATTAATGCCTGGAAGCGTCCAGGAACTCCCGGACTTGCTCGCCTTGCAGCAAGGAGCAAAAATCCAACTGTCAATAGGCCCATAGCAAGGGTCCAAAAAATAGTGTCTAGATTAAGTACACTGAAATCAATAATTGAGGTTTGGGGTCCGCCAATATTGTTTAAATTTTGCAAATGCTCTGCAATGTACGCTGTTGGCGTTAAAGGCTCGCTCGGAGCGCCATTTACTGTACTTGCCATCTTAAGCAATTCCTTTTTACAAAATGCTGGTTAACGCCAAAACAGACCAAGAAGATAGCATTTGAGTGTGACAATGTAAGTCAGCAACAGCGGTATCCACTTTAATTCTGCGTAATTAAACGCTAACCAAATAAACATTGCGATTGTAGCGGTAATTTTTATTACTTCACCAGAAACAAGCGCTGACAAAAAACCGCCAGGGGTGAGGCGCTGAGCACCTCTTGCAACTTCTAAGCGGAGCAAAAACAGTACAGCAGGCAAGATCCCAATTATCCCACCCAAAAGTGCCGAGTAAGTATAAACGCTAATGCGGCCGCCGTCCCAAAATATACAAGCAATGAGTGCCCCTAGGATTGCTACTGCCACTTGAGTAGCCACGACCCCCCACGGCAGGGTAAATCTACTTTTGCCCTTATTGATTTGCAATAGCGCTTGCATTTCTTCGCTGCTATACACTCGAAAGGGCTCTTCTGGGTCCTTCCACGGGTCTTCAGCGTTCGGTTGATTGGTTGGCGCTTTCAAATGGCTCTCTTAACTTATCTGGTGTTTACGTTTCAATACCAAGTTTTTTAAAAAGGGCGTCCAGTTCGTCCGCTTTGCTGAAACGTATCCGCAACTCTCCGCCTTTGCCTTTTAGCTTAAATTCGGCGTTGAGGCCTATTAAATCTGCAATTTCGCGTGATAAGCGCTGCAAATCTGGGTCTGCTGCAGGGTAGTCGGCTGCTTTTTTTGGCAACTTAGGGCCCGTTTGCCCGCCAGCGCGAGTCAAAATTACTGCCAGTCTCTCCGCTTCTCGCACTGAAAGCCCTTGGGCCATAATTTTTTGGGCCAACGCAACCTGGTTTGCGCCCGGCAGGGGGAGAAGGGCGCGGGCGTGGCCCATATCGATATCCCCAGCCAACAACATAGCCTGCACCGGCTTTATTAGTTGGCTTAGGCGCAATAAGTTGCTAACGGCGCTCCTTGATTTGCCGACGGACTTGGCTGCCTGTTCGTGTGTAAACCCAAATTCTTCAATCAGGCGCGCCAATCCCTGTGACTCCTCTAGCGGATTTAAATCCTCGCGCTGCATGTTTTCAATGAGCGCCATTGCTGCCGCGCTCTTATCGTCTGCCACTGTTACTAGGACTGGAACCTCGGTAAGTCCGGCTAGGGTGGCAGCCCTAAAGCGGCGCTCACCGGCAATAATTTCGTATTTACCCGCAGAAATTGCGCGCACTAAAAGGGGTTGCATGACACCTTGTTCCCGTATGCTTTCAGCCAACTCCTGAAGCGGGCCTGAATCCATTTTTTGGCGCGGCTGGTATTTGCCAGCCTGCAGCGCGCTAAGGGGCAAGCGCGTTATGGGTGCATCATCTTGGACCGGTTTCGATTTTTCGCCCAGCAAGGCCTCAAGGCCACGGCCAAGGCCTTTTTTCTTCATTGTGCTCATGGTATTTGATCAATCACATTTGTTGAATTCGTTGAATCATTTCTGCACCAAAATCCAGGTACGCCTTGGCACCGCGCGACGAGCTATCAAAAGACACACCTGGCAAGCCATACGAGGGCGCTTCTGCCAAACGAACGTTGCGCGGAATGATTGTTTTAAATACTTTGTCCCCAAAATGCTCCAACAACTGATCTGAAACCTGCTGCTGCAAAGTCATGCGCGCATCGAACATGACTCGCAATAAGCCAATAATTACCAGGTCGGGATTCAAATTGGCGTGCACTTGTTTGATGGTGTTCACCAAATCCGACAGGCCTTCTAAAGCAAAGTATTCACATTGCATCGGAACGATCACGCCGTTGGCTGCACACAGGCCATTGAGTGTCAGCAAAGAGAGGGCTGGCGGGCAATCAATCAATATAAAGTCATAATCTCCGCCCACCAAAGCCAGTGCGGCTTTGAGGCGTAGCTCGCGCTGATCTAAATCAACTAACTCAATTTCTGCGCCAGCCAAATCCCGATTTGCCGGCAACACATCATAGCCAGCGCTATCGCAGTGCTGCACACACGCCGCCACAGTTGCCTGACCAATTAGCACCTGATAGATGCTCATATCAAGTTCAGCTTTTTCAATGCCTGACCCCATGGTTGCATTGCCTTGTGGATCCAAATCAACCAGCAACACGCGTTGCTTGTGCCCCGCCAGACCGGCGGCTAAATTTACCGCTGTCGTGGTTTTTCCAACACCGCCTTTTTGATTTGCAATACAGAATATTTTGGCCATGGACTTTATTTACCTTTAGGGTGTAATTTTCGCATGGGGAGTGAAGACTAAAAGTCGCCGCTCTGCTGTGCTGTTGGGTATGACTAAAGAGCGGTCTGTCAACAGTCGCCAGCGTTCGGTCGATACTGCTGATAATTCCTCATCGCTCCGTTTTGCTTTCATCGCGAAAACGAGGCCCCCTGGTTTCAAAAAAGGCTCGGCCAAGTCTAAAAAACGGGCTAAATTCGTAAACGCCCTCGAAATGACCGCATCGTACTTGCCTGGCTCTTGGAGCGCAACGTGCTCCACGCGGTCGCTGTAAATGCAGATGTTACTAAGGCCAAGCTTGCCTTTTACGTTTTGCAAAAAGGCCGTTTTTTTGCGAACAGCTTCAATTAGGCTAATCGTCCAATTGGGCTGTGCAATTGCAATTGGGATTGCTGGCAAACCGCCGCCGGACCCCAGATCAGCAATTTGAGCATGCGCCGATGGAAAATATTCGCGCATTATAGGTAAAATCACAATAGAATCAATGAGATGCAAATCTATACTGGCCTGCTCGCCCTCAACCGATGTTAGGTTGTGCACCCGATTCCAGCGCTCAAGCTCTACAAGAAATATGCTTAAATTCGCTATTTGCTGCTCTGATAGGGCCAAATCAAGTCCAGCCACCCCGGCCGCAAGGCCAGCCTCGCTCACGCCGGCTCTTGGGACTTGCCGATGCCCCGCTTGAGGTGAACTAGCAATAGAGAAATGGCCGCTGGTGTCACGCCCGATATGCGCGCCGCCTGACCCAAGGTTTCAGGTTTTTGCTCACTTAACTTTTGCTGAACCTCTTTGGAAAGGCCCCGAACCAAGCTGTAGTCTAAGTGCTCCGGCAATGGAAAGCCTTCATTAAATTCTTGCCGGGCAATTTCCTGCGC
>CAMDKY010000075.1 GCA_945901245.1 Polynucleobacter meluiroseus
AAAATGAAGCCGCTTTTGGGTTCAGAACCAGCCATGAGATTAGTTTCTGGAAAAGCAATATACGAGGGCGCTGAGTCAGTAGCTAATTTAGCCTGAGTAAATGGCTCGAATGGCGCTGGATAGCCTAAGGTTTGCCACATATAAGCAAACGCTTCATTATGCATATCCTGATGAAAAATGGCTAACTGAATAAAGTAAGCCTTCTCTGCATCAATCGACTTTGCTAGAAGCTCACGCGTCTTTTGCGTAACGCGGGCGTTGTAGTCAAGCAGTACGTCTAGTGATGGAATCGGGATTGACCATCGATCCCGGTGGGCAATTTCAGAGGAATTAAATAGATAATCCGCATCACGCAATAGGGATGGGCTGGATACCTGCCCGAGGCGATGCACCCAAAATTCATGGAACCAAGTGAGGTGACCGAACTCCCAATGCGGGGGATTTAAATTGGCATTGATCGGAACCGATTCATCGCCCGGCCGCATGTTTTCCAGAATGCTGCGTGTCAGGCTGTTCGTACTTACTAGCCAGCCATCTAAAAGCGCAGCATTCGGATGGGGCTCATACAGGAGGTGATCAGCTAACGGGGGATGGGACATGGGGTATAAAATTGCGATTCTGGCACCTTATCAATACAAGCCCCCAAATTATATTCGGAGGGGTTAATGCTTGGGCTAGCGCGACATCAGACGTCTTGCAGTGTAAGACACGGTATCGACCAGAACAACGAGCAATATCATGGCGATCAAGATACTACTGGTCTCTTGCATTTGAAACAGCCCCATATGAAAGGCTAGCATTTGCCCTAGGCCGCCACCGCCTACAACGCCCAAAACGGCAGCGGCACGGATATTGTTCTCCCAGCGATAGAGGGAATAGGACATGAGTTGCGGAATGATCGTGGGTAAGGTGGCGTATAAAAATACTTGACTCTCTGAAGCGCCCTGGACACGTAAAGCATGGGCTGGTGCTTGTGGCGCATTCTCGATCGATTCCGAAAATAAGCGACCAAGAACGCCCGTCGTGTGTAGTGCCAATGCTAAGGTGCCGGCAAATGGTCCTAAACCGGCCGATATCAAAATTAAAGCGGCCCACACGAGCTCCGGTATCGAGCGCAAACCATTGAGTAGTAATCGAGATAGAAAACGCCAATGTGCGGGATCATTGGAATGGCTTTTACTGGCCGGAATCGCCAGCAGTAAGCCAAAAAAAGCGGCCAAAACAGTGCCGACTGCGGACATGGCTAAGGTCTCTACGCTAGCGATCCACAGTTTATGTAAGAAAACGGTGCGTACGTCAGGCGACAACAGTTCACCTAAAAACCGCCCCATGCGCTTGGCACTATCGACCGAAAATAATCGCTCTAACTGAAGGTCTAGCGTCCAAAAACTCAGGATAGTTAAAAGTACTATTCCAAGTGTGACCCAACACACCGAGCAGTTCCAACGAAACCATGGATTGGCTTGTGGGTTATTCATTGCAAGATCTTTCTGAGCCAGGCGCTTAATAGATCTGCTAAGCCAACGAGCAGCATAAATACAATCAGAATAGTGGCTACTTCGCCGCCATTAAACATCCGCATCGAATTATCAAGCTGCTGCCCGAGCCCCCCTGCCCCAACAAATCCAAGAACTGCAGAGGCCCGAATGGCGCACTCCCAGCGATATACGGTATAGCTCGTTAGTTCGGTTAGGTTCTGGGGTAAAACTCCATAAAAAAATGCTTGTAAGCGACTAGAGCCATTGCGCATTAAATTAGTGGACACGTGATGGTCACCACTCTCAAGAATCTCGGTATAGACCTTGCCCAGCATCCCAGCATAGGTTAAGCCAATTGCTAAGACCCCTGCAGCCGGCCCGAGACCGACGACCCGGACAAATACCAAGGCCCAAATTAACTCGGGAACGCTACGAATGATGATTAATATCCAGCGCACGAGTTGACGCACTACAAACGGCAAATGATGCATGCGCCCCGATAAGGATGAGATTGACAATACGCGGGTTGAGATCAATGTCAGTGGGATTGCCAGTAGCAGCGCTAAAAAAGTACCGGCAGTAGCAATCGCAATCGTGCGCCATGCCTCCTTCGCAACCAGTAACAAAAAATCAGGCTGCGTATTGGGAGGGAAAAAATCGGCCAGAAATCGAGAGCTTACTTTGAGATTCTCGGATTCCAGCAAAATCCAAGGCTTAAACTCCGTTGCTACTAAAGCGGGCACCATGAGAACAATGACCGCGATAGACCAAAACAAACGTCCCGTCCAAGCCGGATCTCTTAGCGCAGGATTGGTGAGGGCTGATGAACTTGGCACTGCTTTATTACCGACAGTGAATGATCTTGACCGGCGCAGGCTCAGGAGGGCTATCCAATACAACAGGCGTATTTTGGTCAAGCTCGTGTTCATGCTGCCGGTACAGATCTGCCAATAGCTCTTTACTGACTTCACTGCTTGGAAGATCAAATACCAGCTTTCCATCACGCAAGCCAATCACACGTGGAAATTGACTAGTTGCCACATCCACTTGGTGCAAGCTTGTAATTAAGGTAACTGCGTGCTCTTTTGCATGTGTAATTAGACTTTCAATCGCCTGTCGTGCTCGGGTAGGGTCTAAAGCTGAGAGTGGCTCGTCAATTAACCAAATCTTTGCGGGCGCTAGCAAAGCACGCGCTAATCCCACTCGCTGGCGCTCGCCGCCAGAGAGGCGATCTACCCGCTGCCAAAGCTTATCTGCAAGGTCAAATTGCATAAGGGCCTCACTCGCACCCTTTATATCTCGGGGGTAAATCAAACTCATTAGACTGCTAAAGAAAGACTGCCTCGGTAATTTAGCCGCAAGGAGTGCAGTAATAACGCGTTGCCTAGGGGGCAATGGCGGCGTTTGCGGCGCGTAAAAAAGATTACTGCGTAGTTTTTGCAGCTTACGCGTAGGCAACTTCCAAACGGATTGGTGATTTAAAGCGACGTTTCCGGACTGCACTTTTAAAGCAGCGGCAATCACCAGCAAGCAGCTGGTTTTACCCGATCCAGAGGGACCAATGATGGCGACATGCTCCCCTGGCTTGATTACTAAGCTAAGCCCTTGAATCGCTGGAGAAGCACTTACAGATGCTGCGGGATGCTGAGCAGTGACATCGCTGAGCTCGATGCCAAAATCATTACGAGTAGTAGTTTGGCTCTGCACGTAATCAATTAACGAATCAAGCCAGCGCTTCGTCCTGCGTTCTCCAGCCCTTTGTAGTTTTCTGGTTTAGTAGGGATGTATTTGGTAGCACGATTCAGGGTCAAGATTTCTTTACCCTCTGGGTTATTCATATTAAGATCAAGCAAGGCTGAAGTAATTTTTTCACGCTGCGCTGCTGGCATATCTGCATGCACCGACCAGTTGTAATTAAAGTACGGTGGGGTTGTATAAAATACATCGACCTTACTCGTGTCGACCTTATTTTCTGCAACAAACTTACGCCATACCGTTATATCCAGCGCTGCCGCATCAACACGACCACTCACAACCGATGCAATGGTTGCATCGTGCGCTCCTGAATACGCCATACGCTTAAAGTCTTTATCGGGATCAATACCAGCCTCTAATAAAAAAGAGCGTGGCATTAAATGACCTGACGTACTTGATGCCGAGCCGAAGCTGACTTGCTTTCCTTTTAAATCAGCCAGGCTTTTGATACCAGAATTGGTTTGGGTAATAAACACGGACCGAAACTTGGTATCTTCTTCACGCTGAGCAATGGGAACGATCTTCCCACCCGAACGAATTTGCGCTTGCACATAGGTGAATCCACCAAACCATACCAGCTCAACCTGCTTATTCACCAGCGCTTCTACTGCGGCAGGATAGTCATTGACCGGAACAAAATCCACCTTAGTGCCTACCGTACGCTCTAGATATTTGGTCAATGGGCCAAATTTACGCATCTGCTCGGTTGCAGCTTCCTCAGGAATGGTTGTAACGCGCAAGACTGTTTGGGCACTTAGTCCGAGTGATGTAGCAAAGAGGCAAAGGCAGAGGACTAATTTAAGGTGGCGCATCACGATTGAATCACTCAATAACAATAAAACCAAAATTATATAGAGGATTTAAAATCAGAGTTTGCCCGAGCCCCAGAAGAGCGTGTAACGTGATGTCCAGTAAATTACGGAAGTTAGAAACAATGAAAGTCTTTGATATCACTCGTCATTTAGATAGCGAAGAAGCAATGGCTGAATATTTATCACAAGTCTTGGAAGGTGGTGACAATGCTGAGCTTATTCGAGCCCTAGGTCATATAGCGAAAGCCAAAGATTTACAACCGTTTCAAAAGTAATTAATGCGCTTGGCTTAAAAATGAGCGTCCACGCGTAATCAACTTACTTCGCAGGCCGATGCATCGCGCAGATCTTATTGCCTACTGGATCGCGTAACCACGCAATGTAAATCGTACCGGCAGCACCCTCCCGATAACCTGGCTCACCTTCACACTCAAAACCGCCATTAGCCAAGCCAGCCGCATGAAAAGCATTCACATCCTCAATTGATTTGGCAGTAAAGCCAATCGTGCCGCCGTTAGCAGGACTCGCCTCTTTGCCGTCGATTGGCTTCGTGATGGCTAATACTCCTGTAGGGCTGCGATAGAAATACTTATCGTGACTAAATACGCCAGGCCTAATACCTAAAGTTGCAAGGGTAGCGTCATAAAACCCCTTTGATGCTTCTAAATCATTGGCGCCCAACATAATGTGACTAAACATGGTGCTTCCTATAGGTGTAAATAAATAAACGTGTTTTTAAGTTAGGCTAAATCGTTTTCGACAGTGGACTTGATATGCTCCCACTCATCATCCGTGAACAGCCGTGAACGCGTATGAAAGGCTTTTCCAGTATTGCCCTCTAATGAAAACGTGCCGCCACTACCTTCAATCACATCGAGTATGAGTTGGGTGTGTTTCCAGTACTCATACTGAGACTTGCCAATGTAGAAA
>CAMDKY010000076.1 GCA_945901245.1 Polynucleobacter meluiroseus
AATTTTTCTTTAATCTGGTCTGTAAAAGTGTTTAGTGCGCATGAAAAACAACGCGATCCGGCACTACCTTAAACTCGCCCAATTTACTCCAATACGGCATCAAGAAAAAGAACGCCAAATAGTAAATAGTGCCAATTTGCGATAACTTATCGAAAAGTGGTGATGGTGGCTTAATTCCTAAATACCCCAGCATGATGAAACTCACAACGAAGCTAGCATAAATATATTTATGGAATGCAGGACGCATGCGAATTGAGCGAACGGGTGACTTATCAAGCCATGGCAAGAAAAACAGAATCACAACCGTACCGCCCATGATGACCACACCCCAGAACTTCGCATCGAGGAAATAAAAACCTGCAGCCAAGCCGAGCAGGATTGCAAAGTAGCCGCCCTTTAGGCGTATATCTTTGGCATTTTTGATCGCTAAACCCAGCACTATGGCAAAGAAAATCCATAACGGCACTAGGAAGTCAGTAGTGGTTGCACGCAGCATCGAATAAAACGGCGTGAAATACCAGACTGGGGCAATGTGCAACGGCGTCTGCAATGGATCGGCAGGAATGAAGTTATTGGCTTCTAAAAAGTAGCCGCCCATCTCTGGCGCAAAGAACACAATCGCCGCAAAAATCATTAGGAACACACCTAATCCAAACACATCATGCACTGAGTAATAAGGGTGGAATGGAATACCGTCAACGGGTATGCCTTTACTATCCAAGTTGGCTTTGATGTCAACTCCGTCTGGATTGTTCGATCCAACTTCATGTAAAGCAATGATGTGGGCCGCTACCAAACCAACCAAGACCAAAGGCAATGCAATCACGTGGAAGGCAAAGAAACGGTTCAAGGTGGCATCGCCGACAACATAATCACCGCGCAGCCACAAGGAAAGATCTGGTCCAATCAGCGGAATAGCCGAAAACAAGTTGACGATTACCTGCGCGCCCCAGTAGGACATTTGGCCCCATGGCAGGAGGTAACCGAAGAAAGCCTCGCCCATTAGAACCAAGAAAATTGCGCAACCAAAAATCCAAACCAGCTCACGTGGCTTCTGATACGAACCATAAATCAAGCCGCGGAACATGTGTAAATAAACGACCAAGAAAAACATCGATGCACCGGTCGAATGCAAGTAGCGAATCAACCAACCAAATGGCACTTCGCGCATGATGTACTCAACCGACTCAAATGCTTTAGCCGCATCGGGCTTGTAGTTCATCGTCAGAAAAATACCGGTGACGATTTGCAAGGCCAATACAAAAATGGAAAACGCGCCAAAGAAATACCAAAAGTTTAAATTTTTAGGTGCGTAATATTCCGTAAGGTGCGTCTTGATTGTTGAGGTCAAGGGAAAACGCGAATCAACCCAAGCTAATACTTTCTCTTGGACGGGTGCATTTTCTGCGGTTTTAATTTCATGAAAGGCCATCGTAAGTCTCCTTAAGCTTTCTTATCGTCGCCAATCAGAATCTTGGTATCGCTCAAATACATGTGGGGCGGTACTTCCAAGTTATCTGGGGCAGGTTTGTTTTTGTAAACACGACCGGCTAAGTCAAAGGTCGAGCCGTGGCATGGGCAGAAGAAACCGCCTGGCCAATCATTTGGCAAGGAAGGCTGTGGGCCGGCTTGCATTTTTGGTGTGGGTGAGCAACCAAGGTGCGTACAAATACCAACAACAACTAAATATTCTGGCTTAATAGAACGATAGCCATTTTGCGCGTACTTGGGTGTATACACCGCAGGGTCACGCAAGGAATTGGGATCAGCTAATTCACCATCGAGTTTGGCAAGTTCACTCACCTGCTCAGGTGTGCGACGAATGACCCATACCGGCTTACCGCGCCACTCCACCGTAATCATTTCATCGGGCTTCATACCGGCAATATCAACTTCTACTGCTGCGCCTGCCGCCTTTGCACGCTCCGATGGTTCAAAACTAACGACAAACGGATAGAGGGCTGCTGCGCCGCCCACACCGCCAACCGCGGAGGTCGCAATCAGCCATTTGCGGCGATCTTTATCCATACTGGGCTTATCACTCATTTACAAGGCTTTCACAAAAGAAACAAGATAGGTGGAAATTGCTTAATGGTGTGATTTTAAAGTAAAAAGTGGTTTAGCATCGGAGATACGCATTGAATAGTGCGACTTTCACCTACGCCTAATCTGAAAGGAATGAATTTATGGCAGTTTTACAGGAATTTAGGGAATTTGCGGTCAAAGGCAATGTGGTAGATTTGGCCGTCGGCATCATTATTGGTGGGGCTTTTGGCAAGATTGTTGATTCACTCGTGAACGATATCGTCATGCCCGTGATTTCCTCCCTGTTGGGCGGGAAAATCGACTTTACCAACCTCTTTATTGTGCTGGGTAGCGTGCCGGATGGCGTACCGCGCACTTTTGATGCCCTCAAGAAAGCGGGTATCCCGATTTTTGCCTACGGCAACTTCATCACCATCTCGATTAACTTTATTTTGCTGGCCTTTGTGATCTTCCAGATGGTCAAAATGGTCAATCGCATTCGATCGGCCGAAGCGCCGCCCCCTGCGGTAACGCCGGAAGATATTATCCTGCTGCGCGAGATCCGTGACAGCTTACAAAATAAGATGGTCAACTAAGCCAAATCAGCGAACTAAGCGAACTAATAAGCGTACTAATCCAAATTTATTCACATAAATCAGTTACTTAGATAATAAATGAACCGTCTTTGGCTCCTCTTTTGCCAAGCCATCACTATTTTGCTGGCGGCGTGGTTTGTGCTGACCACCCTCAAGCCTGGGTGGACCTCTGGCTCAAAAGTCAGTTCCTTGGTTGATCAAGTCACCCTTCGAGAGGCGCCAGAGAGCTCAAGCCAAAGCCCGAACCCAGGTTCGTTTGCTGATGCTGCCAAAGCCTCTAGCCCAGCCGTAGTGAACATCTTCACGAGCAAAGTAGCCAATAAGAGTAAATCCCAAAAAAAGGGGGCTCCTAACCAGAATGAGCCCTGGTTTCGCTTCTTTTTTGGCGACCAAGCCCCAAACGAAGAACCCAGCTCCAGTCTGGGGTCCGGAGTAATCGTGAGCCCCCAAGGAATCATTTTGACCAACCACCACGTGATTGAAGGGGCAGATGAGATTGAGGTGGCTTTTGCGGATGGGCGCAAGCGCAACGCCAAACTGATTGGCAGCGACCCAGAAACGGATATTGCTGTCCTCAAGATTGATGCCACCGACTTGCCGGCACCCATTACCTTAGGCAAGATGGAATCGGTGCAGGTGGGTGACGTGGTCCTGGCGATTGGAAACCCCTTCGGCGTCGGCCAAACCGTCACTTCGGGCATTGTTTCTGCCCTGGGCCGTAATCAACTCGGCATCAATACCTTTGAGAACTTCATTCAGACCGATGCGGCGATTAATCCGGGTAACTCCGGCGGCGCCTTAGTCGACACCAAGGGCAATCTGATTGGCATCAATACCGCCATCTACTCGCGCAGCGGTGGCAATATGGGTATCGGCTTTGCTATCCCCATCAACACAGCCAAGCAGGTGATGGAATCCATTCTCACAAACGGCTCCGTAACACGGGGTTGGATTGGCGTTGAGCCCCAGAATCTCTCCAAAGAGCTTGCTGAATCGCTTAACGTCCCAGCCAATACCAGTGGCGTACTCATCTCTGGCGTTCTGGATGGCGGTCCTGCAGACAAGGCGGGCATCAAACCAGGTGATGTGCTCACCCAAGTGAACGGTCAGAAGGTAGGTGATGTAGTCAACCTCCTTAATCGCATTGCACAAACGAACCCGGGTGATGAAGCCAAGGTCAATCTGATCCGCAAAGGCAAAGAAATTACCCTAAAGGTACAAGTGGGCAAAAGGCCCAAATCAAAGGCGAAGAGCTAAGGTGCACTGACACACTAACTCCCGCTAACCGACTGTCAGATCGAGACAACACTTTTGTCTAACTATTTCTTTGAAGTGACTCCGCTTGCTCAGTAACTTTTCCAGCGCGCTGGATGCAATCGCCTAATTTAGCAAAGTAATCGAGCGCCTTTGGAGTGAGCTCAAGTTGACGCTTGCGACCATCTATATCGCTTCCATGGCGTATCAGGTCCTCTTTTAATAATCGTGCAAGCCGCCGATGCAAGGTAGCAGGTGAGCCTGCATCGCTAAGTGCACTAATGATGTCGCCGACATAAAGGGATTTGCTCTCGTACGCAAAGAGCGCAATCTGATGCAATAAGCTCCACTCTACTTTGTCGAGCAATATCATGTGTTTACTTTCGACTTCTCTAGCCCATCGCACGTAGCGTAGGTAGGTGCCCTGTAAGGGAGAAAGTTGCACCGCACACCTCCGGACGGTAAAAAAAAATTTACTTTACTGCATTCAAGACTGCTTTTCCGACACAAACCTGTTACATATAAAAATAATTTAGCCGCACGTTTAATTAACCAGCTGCAATACCGACAAAACAAGCATTCAACTGCTCTGCATTACGGTTTTATTACAGCTATGCCTCTCTTTAGAGCATGCATTTCTCATTCTTTAATTTATGGAGATTTAAAGAATGAAAAAATCGCTATTCGCAATCGCAGCGGTAACAGCATTTGCTGGTGCAGCTCAAGCACAGTCCTCAGTGACTGTATACGGTATTTTGGATGTGGGTTACATCGGTGGTAACAACCGTGGCTTTACGTCTACAGGCGCACCCTCAAAAAATACTTACAACTCATTTGGCTCTTCAGCTCAAAGCACAAGCCGCTTAGGCTTTCGTGGCACAGAAGATTTAGGTGGTGGTACAAGCGCTTTTTTTACAGTTGAACTGGCAGTTACACCAAACACAGCTAGCAAT
>CAMDKY010000077.1 GCA_945901245.1 Polynucleobacter meluiroseus
ACTGCTGGACGCGCTGCATTCATCACCGGCCAATCTCCCATTCGAACTGGCCTAACGAAGGTTGGTTTACCTGGCACACCGGAAGGTATGCGCAAGGAGGACCCGACCTTAGCTACCCTTCTAAAAGCGCGTGGATATAAAACCGGTCAGTTTGGCAAAAACCATTTGGGTGATCGCGATGACATGCTGCCAACCGCCCATGGCTTTGATGAGTTTTTTGGCAATCTCTACCACCTTAATGCAGAAGAAGAACCCGAGAATGTTGATTACCCAAAGAATCCCGAGTTCAAAAAGAAATTTGGTCCTCGGGGTGTAATACACAGTTTTGCGAACGGCAAGATCAATGACACTGGGCCCCTTACCCGTAAACGCATGGAAACCATTGATGATGAGGTCATGGTCAAAACGCTCGACTTTATGGAGCGCGCCAAAAAAGAAGACAAGCCTTTCTTTATTTGGTGGAACTCGACTCGCATGCATATCTTTACTCATCTCAAAGAAGCGTCTCGAGGTAAGACAGGTCTTGGGGTCTATGCCGACGGTATGGTTGAGCATGATGGGCATGTTGGCACCCTGCTCGCTAAACTCAAAGAGCTCGGCCTTGATGAAAACACCATCATCATGTATTCCACCGATAACGGTGCGGAGACATTCACCTGGCCTGATGGCGGCACCACCATGTTCCGCGGCGAGAAAAATACCAACTGGGAAGGCGGTTACCGCGTACCTGCCATGATCAAATGGCCGGGAGTCATAAAGCCTGGCACCGTAATCAATGACATTGCAGCCCACGAGGATATGCTGCCCACGCTGCTCTCGGCTGCGGGTGACAAAACAGTAAAGCAAGACCTCTTGAAGGGTCGCAAAATCGGCAACCGATCGTATAAGGTGCATTTGGATGGCTACGATCTACTGCCCTCCTTTAAAGGCGAAACCAAAAACTGGCCACGTAAAGAATTTATTTACTGGACGGATGATGGCAGCGTTGCCGCATTACGCTATGACAACTGGAAACTCACCTTCATGAAGCAAGAGGCAGAGGGCCTAGAGGTATGGCAAAAGCCATTCACTGTATTGCGTGCCCCCGCCCTAACCAACCTTCGCATGGATCCGTTTGAGCGTGCCCAGCAAGAACACGCCATGGGCTACCAGCGTTGGTACCTGGATCGCATGTTCATGATTGCTCCAGCAGGTGCGTATGTTGGTAAATGGCTGCAAAGCTTTAAAGACTTTCCACCGCGCCAAAAACCAGGGAGCTTTAATCTAGATCGGGTTATGGAGTCAGTCACTCAATCACAAAGTAAATAATCTATTCATTCGATCCAAAAAGAATCTGCTACCCTTTTGGCTAGCAGATTTTTTTATTCCAACTCCTCATTTAGTAAAGTCGCTGCACGATGAAACTATTTTTCCTAAGCCTGCTTTTTATTTTCTCGGGCAACACCTTTGCTCAAGATCCGCTGCCGGCCTGGAATGATGGTCCCAGCAAAAAAGCCATCATTCGTTTTGTGCAAGAAACGACCCGAGCTGGCTCTAGCCAATTTATTTCAAAAGAAGAGCGCATTGCGGTGTTTGATAACGATGGCACGCTGTGGAGTGAGCAGCCCATTTATGTCCAGCTTGCCTTTGCGATCGACCGAATCAAAACCCTGGCTCCACAAAACCCCCAGTGGAAAACGCAGCAGCCATTTAAAGCCGTATTAGAAAATGATATTCAAACGGTTAAGGCTAGTGGGCATAAAGGACTATTTGAGCTGATTGCAGCAACCCATGCCGGCATGAGTACCGAAGCATTTCAGGCCATCGTCAGTGAGTGGCTTAAGACTGCACGCCACCCGGTTACCAATCGACCCTATACCGAGATGGTTTATCAGCCTATGCTCGAACTGTTAGCTTATCTCAAATCCAATGGCTACACTAATTACATCGTATCAGGTGGTGGTACCGAGTTTATGCGGCCATGGACCCAGAAGGCGTATGGCATTCCACCGGAACGGATTATTGGTAGCGCCATCAAATCCAAATTCGTTGAAGTGAACGGCCAATACCGCATTATTGGCTTACCAGAGCTGGAGTGGATTAATGATGGCTCCAATAAACCCCTCGCCATTCAACATCAGATTGGTAGACGCCCCGTGATTGCCTTTGGTAATTCCGATGGCGATCAAGACATGCTCTTGTGGACTACTGGGGCCCCAGAGCCACGCCTGGCCGGAATTATTCACCACACCGATGGCGCAAGGGAAGTCGCCTACGATCGCCAATCGGCCATTGGCAAACTCAACACTGCGCTAGATCTAGCACCAAAGAATAATTGGCTCGTGGTGGATATGAAAAAAGACTGGCGTAGTATTTTTCCGGCCATACAGCCCAAGTAACATCAGTAAATCCGAAAGCCGCTTACTTCGGTAGATGCCCTAAATGCTTCAAGATGCGAATCACATCGGGTCCGATGTGCTCGTAGAAGCGATATAAGCCCGAGCACAGGTAATTTAATTGCGTCTCGCCATCCCTCGTTTTGATGAGGCGATTTTTAGGGCACTCACCCCAGCAAAGCTGCAGGTAATCGCACTCACGGCATTGCTGGGGTAAGGTATCGCGTTTATCCATACCAAACTTTTCTTGCACTACAGAAAACGCCATATCCCCTAAGTGCGTCTCTGCAATATTACCAAGGCGGTATTCTGGATAGACAAAGTGATCACATGAGTAGACTTCACCGTCGTGCTCCACTGCTAAACCCTTGCCGCAAAACTCAGCCTGAGTACAGGTTTGCGCAGGCATCCCCGCTGCTTGCGCAATCGCGGTTTCAAATAAATTGACATGAATGCGACCAAAGTCTTTTTTCAGCCATTCATCCCAGACAACCGACAAAAATCGTCCATAGTCATCGGGATCCACTGACCAGTCAGTTACAACAGAAAGCGGGTGACCTGGCTTGGCACGCTCCGAGTCTTGCACTGGCGCCGATGAAAAGTCCATCTTGCCTGGAGCGCTTTGCTTAAAAGTGCGCGGCTCTACCGCTGGATTAAATTGAATCCGCCAGGTACCGAGCTCTTCGGTCAAAAAGCGGTAAACCGCTTCGGGCTGTTTGGCGTTTTGGCGATTCACAACACATAAAGCAGCAAATGGCACTTCCGCCTTAGCTAGCTTTTTAGCGGCGCTTAGAACGTAGTCAAAGGTAGGCCTGCCGTTTCGGGTCTTGCGGTAATAGTCGTGCAATTCACGAGGTCCATCAATTGACAAGCCTACATGAAAGCCGTGCTTTTTTAAAAACGCAACCCATTCATCGTCAAGCGCAATGCCATTGGTTTGCAGATCATTCTCAATCCGCTGCCCTGGCTTGGCATACTTTGCCTGCAGCTCCACGACCCGCTCGTAAAAAGGCAAGCCCATTAAAGTAGGTTCCCCACCCTGCCATGAGAAGACTACTTGCTCACCGGTTTGCGCTTCTATGTACTGCCGAATGTGTTGCTCCAGTTGCGAATCACTCATCCGCGCATGCTCATCGTGTTTCAGTAAGTCAGTCTTGTGCAAATAAAAACAGTAGTCGCAATCGATATTGCATTCAGCGCCTGAAGGCTTATTCATCGCATGAAAGCGATAGTGTCGATCCGCCGGTAATGCAGGGAGGTTTAGCTTTGGCTCCAGCACCTAGTCACCCAAAACGAGCTATTCCCACTCAATAGTTACGTAAGTTTTTTCTTGTTTATTATCAATCACTTACGCCTCCTAAAAAATAGTGTGCTACAAATGTGCAACTGTGGACAGCAAAACCAATAGTTGCGTACATAAAAATATTTCTACAATAACAATAGTTTAGTAGAAATTTGGTTACACAATGTGCAAATAATTGAATTACAAAACTTGCTTAATTAAGCTCATTATGTATTCCAAGTCCTTATCACTATTAACGTTAACCTCATAGTCACCAGTTCCCCAATGTCCCGTATTGCTAACATCAGTAGCAATATCTTTAGTGTCATCTAATGTTCCAGCCTTAGCACCAATCCACATTCTTATTTGCTTCTTTTGTATAGTCATACAAACAATATTTCTAGTTTTTCTAAATGCTATGTATTGTTTGTTAGCAACAATTTGAATATCATCTGCTAAATTAAGTATTCCATCCTTAAACTTATAATAAAGCTCTCTTGTTTGGTCACTTCCAGTAACAAGTAAATCATCTTCTGTATAAACAACAATCTCATCTGTTACACGTTTAAGCTCTTTAATTTGCTCCGTAATTGGCTTGATACTCTCAGCACCTCGTGATTTTTTAACTTCATTGATTAAAATTGTATTGTTTTCATAACGCTTAACTTCCCAAAGTTCAATTGCAATATCCTTAAAGTTTGTAGCTAATATTTGGTTTTCAGTAAAACTAGGGGATACAAAAGCTACTCTTGTCTGTGTCCAATCGATATCATTACGCTGTAAGTTTTGTTTTAGTTGTTCATTATATTCAACGATGAAGTCAGCCTTATTTGAACTGCTGTCAATTTAGGTCCGCTACTTGAGAGAGTTTTTTCATAGTAAATCATTGCAGCAAAATGGGTTGAGTTTGGATAATTTTGGGTATTTGCACTTGGGGTGCTGGTGGCCTGTAACCGAGTGCACTATGGGGCCGTTTATGGTTGTAATGCTTGACCCATTCCCCAACCACTACCTTAGCTTCTTGTAGGCTGTAAAAGATTTCTCCATCCAGCAAGTTATCTCTAAAAGTCCCATTAAAGCTCTCACAAAAACCATTTTCCCAAGGACTGCCTGGAGTAATATAAG
>CAMDKY010000078.1 GCA_945901245.1 Polynucleobacter meluiroseus
ATTTTTTTACTGCGCTACGAGACCATGTCCTGTTAGTAGCCATCTCCTCGACGCTCGCCCTTTTTGTCGGCATTCCTTTAGGTGTGCTGGCACAGCGCCGCCCGCGTTTTGCAGTCTGGATACTGGGCGCAGCTGGCATCTTACAAACCATTCCATCACTGGCCTTACTGACGATCCTGATTGCCGCTTTGGACCAAATCGGCGCTGTCCCAGCCGTCATCGCCCTATTTCTGTATGGCTTACTACCCATTGTGAATGCAACCCATATTGGCCTGATGGAAGTACCTGCCAATTTAAAGGAAGCTGCACTCGCCCTGGGATGCAGTAACAGGCAGTTGCTTTTATCCATCGAGCTACCCTCCGCAAGGTCGATCATCATGACCGGTCTTGCATCCGCTACCGTCATCGGCGTCGGTACGTGCACCCTAGCAGCGCTTGTTGGCGCTGGCGGCTTTGGTGACCGTATTGTGGCTGGGCTTGCAGTCAATGACCATGCCCTCATGCTGGCGGGAGCAATACCAGCAGCTGCTTTAGCGCTGTTAGCGCAAGCATTACTGACGCCAAAACGAAGGGGTATGAAGAACTAAGCTTGGAGCAATATTGAATTAATAAACGAATTGATTGAATTTCAATTAAGATTGATTACGCTTTTTAAAAAATAAGAACACTTCATAAAGGCCTACCATCAGATCCCTAATTGAAATCGTGACCCCAGCACCCCCAGGGAGTCTTCACGGAAACCGGATGACTGCTCTACGTTGGCAAGGGTTTTTGGAGGAGTTTGGCTATTCGGTAGAGGTCACCGAGTCTTGGTCTAGAGATGATACGGCTCTATTAATAGCACTTCACGCGTATCGTAGCCACCATTCGATTGTGGCGTTTAAGAAAAAATACCCCAAAAGACCCATTGTTTTGGTTTTGACAGGCACTGATCTCTACCGGGATATGGAAAATCACAGTGAGGTTATTCAATCGATGGAAATGGCAGATCAGTTGATTATCTTGCAGTCATCCGCCGTAGATTTGATACCCGCCGACCTGCGATATAAAGTTCAAGTGATATACCAATCGGTTGAGGTTGAGAATGCTATTGATATAAGGGATCCGGCCACTAAATCCGCTTTTTTAGTCAGCGTTATTGGGCACCTGCGGGAGGAGAAGGACCCCTTTTGTGTAGTGCGAAGCCTCCCGCTATTGCCAGCCGATTCCAAAATCACGGTTACCCATTTAGGTCAGGCGATGAACCCTCAAATGAAAGACCTTGCCGAGAACTTCAATGCAACAGTAAAGCGCTACCAATGGATTGGTGAAATAAGTCATGCAGAGACCTTGAAGGTACTGTCACAAAGTCACCTTATGGTGATTTCCAGCCGCATGGAAGGCGGCGCTCACGTCGTCTCCGAGGCGATTGCGCTGGGTATTCCTGTAATTGCATCCGATATTCCGGGTAATCGCGGTTTACTGGGCGAGGATTACCCTGCTTATTACCCAGTGGCGGATGAGAAAGCATTAGCCACTCTTTTATATCGCGCAGAAAACACACCCGCCTTTTATGCCCTACTACAAAAGCACATTGATTTACGCAGAGAATTAATTAAACCAGCGCGTGAGAAACAGTCTGTTCAAGAAATGATCAATACATTGACGGCTAAGTAATTTAAGCTAGCTAGGTTTATTTTTTTGCATTTGCAAAGCACACTAAGAAGTGCTTCTTGGGGTCCGTCCAAGTGTGGATATTGTCAAAACCTGCGCGGCGGATTTTTTCTGTAAAGCCATCTTGCGTGTACTTATAGCTATTCTCGGTATGGATTAAATCGCCAGCCTTGAACTGAATGACATGCTCTTTAGTGCCCTCACTTGAAAGGCGCACCTCTACATCCGATCGTGCACGCAGGTGCATCTCAATGCGAGACTGCGCTTCATTAAAAAAGGCGTAGTGCTCCCAATCCTGTAGATTAAAGTTACTACCCATGATTCGATTGACATGCAAAAGAATATTTAAATTAAATGCTGCGGTAACGCCCAAAGGATCGTTATAAGCAAGGTTTAGGGTTTCATGATCCTTGACTAAGTCAACGCCGATTAAAAGGCCGCCATTGCCATGGCATTCACTTGCGATGTTTATAAAAAATTGATCTGCTTTTTCGGGATCATAGTTGCCAATAGAGGATCCTGGAAAAAAGAAGATCTTGCGACGCTCTGCAATATCCGGAAATGCCAGAGGCAAGCTTAAGTCAATCGCCTCTGCGCTCATGCAGATGTGTGGAAACTGTTTTTGTAGATCGGCAACAGCCGCTTCCAGATACTCTTTTGAGATATCCAGTGCTCGGTATTGCTTTGGTTTAATGCTATTGAAAAGCTGACTTGCCTTAGCGCAATTGCCTGCCCCAAGATCAAGTAATACGTCGCAAGCGCCTACGGCCTCCGCAATGGCAGAGCGATAGGTATCCATAATCGACTGCTCTGTGCGCGTTGGGTAATACTCTTCGAGCAATGTAATGACATCGAAGAGATGCGAACCGATGTCATCGTAGAAAAACTTGGGGGATATGAATGGCACATCAGCAGTTAGGCTGAGATGCAATTCTTCAAGCAAGGTCTGTTTCACTAAATGGCCTTCCTATACGACGGATAGTCCGGTCCCCGCAGCAAAATGGCCTATTTTCTGGGCGCTAACAAAGCCTCCTGCATTGAGAATCGAGAGGACTTCAGCCTCTTGTTCTGGGGCGCAAGAGATGAGCAGTCCGCCACTAGTCTGTGGATCGGTCAAGAGGTTTTGTTGCCACAATGCTAAGTTACTCGCGAGTGTGACTTCACTGCCATAGCCAGCCCAATTGCGAGTAGAAGCGCCAGTGTAAATATCAGCCTTGACGTGCTGGATTGCTTCATCAATGATTGGAATAGCATCCCAATTCACTTGCGCCATTAACTTCGATCCCCTGGCCATTTCCAGAAGATGCCCCGCCAAACCAAAACCAGTGACATCGGTTAGGGCATGGACTCCTTCCAGCTGTGCCAGGGCAACGCCAGGCTTATTTAATTTGGTCGTCAGCGCAATCATCTCTTGATAGCCTGACTCGGAGAGCAGCTCTTTTTTCAGCGCGGCAGAGAGTATGCCTACCCCTAATGGCTTACTCAAAATGATGCTGTCACCTGCTCTAGCGCCACTATTGAGCTTGAGCTTTTTGGGATCGACGATACCAATCGCTACTAAGCCATAAATGGGCTCGACGGTATCGATGGAGTGGCCACCAGCGATCATGATGCCAGCATCATTGCAAACCGATTCACCACCGGCAGTGACTTGCTGAATCACCTCTAAGGGTAAAACGGCAATTGGCATACCCAATAGGGCTAGCGCAAAAAGAGGTTGTGCACCCATGGCATAAATATCCGAAATGGCGTTGGTTGCAGCAATCCGGCCAAACTCAAATGGATCGTCAACAATGGGCATAAAGAAATCCGTTGTGGCAACGATCGCTTGATGCTCATTAATTTGATAGACCGCTGCATCTTCATTATTGTCAGACCCAGCCAGTAGCGCGGCAGGCAAATTACGCATGGGCGAGGCTTTTAGAATATCGCTCAGGATTCCTGGGGCAATCTTGCAGCCACAGCCACCGCCATGCGATAAAGAAGTTAGGCGGCCGTTATAAGTAGTCGTCATAAAGAATGTATTCAGTATTAAAAAAATGGCAAATGCCAGAACTAGCTAAGCTTACTCAATTTAGAGTAAACACGTGCGAAAGCCACAAAAGTGGTCTTGGCGATGTGGGGCATAAAAATTACGAAATTGACTTCGCTTTAATCGATTTGGAGTATACATACTCCACCCCTTTAAGACCTGGTGGTTCCCATCAAACCAAGGCTGGGAGTAATCGGCATAGGGATCGCTACTAAATCCAGGAAAGGGTGCAAAGGGGCTGCTGGTCCATTCCCATAAATGGGAAGGTTGCCAATTATTCTGTTGTTGGGACAGTAATAAACTCAGCTCATGCTCATTGGGTAGGCGCAACTGACGCCAATCACAATACCGTTTGGCGTCACTATAAGAAATATGCCGCACAGGCTCACACTCAGAAAAATCGCGCCATGCATCAAAATAGCGCTGGTACCACACGCCCCTTTCTTTTTTCCAGTGCATTGGCGGTGCTACAGGGTTCAAATCAGATTGATTGCTAGGCGATTCAATAAACTCCAAATAGTCAGCATTGCTCACGGCCTGCTCTGCACTACTAAAAGCGGGCAACGTTACTGAATGAGCCCACTTTTCATTATCAAAAATGAAGCC
>CAMDKY010000079.1 GCA_945901245.1 Polynucleobacter meluiroseus
TACAAAATCAGGTTTAGTGTCATCAACCCAGCTGAGGTCAAGGCGGTCGATATCAAAACGCAGGCTACGAAACAGGTTAACGACGGCAAAACGGGTGCCGTTGATATAAGAGTAATTACGCATACGGCCTCCTATTAAGAATTAAATAAATTCATTATCCAAGCTCACCGGCTCAAAGGGTGACCCAGTAAACTTAAAGCTAGCAATTGCTTCAATTTGGTGTGTCATAACTAGTTTCCTTAAATCAAAAACCGAATCACCATTGCCGAGCCATCTTCATAGCGTACCTCAAGCTCATATGGCCCAACAAGACGAGCCGACAGCAAATTGCTTTGCTTCAGTGGAACTTCAATCCTATATCCCAAAGCTGCATCTTCTAAAAGTATGCTTCGCTCTTTGGTATTAATCTCGATAATCTTAAAATCACTTTTTTTATCGCCCATGAAATTCCAATGTGATGTTGATAAAAAGGTTCTCTACTCCACTGCGATTTGAGCAATAACCGCGCCAGGTTTATTTAACGCTTCGGCACGGCGGGCTACATACTCGGGATTTTTAGCACCGAGTAAACCAAGCTGACGCTCGCTGCCATCGGCTGATTGCACTACTACCGTATCGTTGCCTACGGCCCTCACGGATTCGAGCAAACTACCATCGCGCTTGGTTGCGGGTGGTATTCCCTGGATCGTTGATGTAGGTGACAGTGGCGCCTCAATCCGCTCTAACGGAATCGGCTCAACTATCGCTGCAGGCTGGCTTGGAGCCCTTGCTTGTGGCTGCTCTAATGCCCTAGCTGGGGCCGGTCTGCTGGACTGAACGGGCTCTGCCTGAGGCGCTACTTGAGGTACTGCTTTAGGCGCTGCCTGCTGCTCTTTGCTTACGCTATCGAGCTCTTTAAATGCTTCAGGTGAGCGGTTTTGTAAATCCTTGGAGGATTTCATGACGTTTTTTGAGCCCATGGGCAAGGCAACTAGCACGTAAGTACGGATGCGGTTGCCTTCGGCCACGTGTTTCATCTCCACTGTCTCTACTCCAGTGATATCCACATCGGGGCAGATGCTTCTAACCGTCAGCTCAGACTGCTCTACGGAAGCCGCATCACTATCGGCGCGGTACATCTTCATTTGGCTGCGTACCTTGCCGCCAGCGCCAGTACAAATCTTCACGTAGGCCATGGTCTTGGCTTTGAGATCCGCCATCGAAAAGTCACTGCTGATTGCCGTGCCGTTTTCATAAATGACGCCGGCCTCTTTGGGTAACTTCGTCATCCAGATCGGCGCTTCGCTAATGGCTTGGGTAGCGACCTTGGCCTGCTGACGGTACTCCAAATCGGTTTGGGTATTTTTACTCACGGGACTGCTGCCACACGCGCTCAAGATCCCAATAATGGGTAGCGCAATTAATGCATTTCTCATTTCATACTCCTTGTTGTATTAATTAAAATTTATCCACTACAACCCACTGATTGCTGCCTGAACGCACGGCTACTAAGGTAAAGCGCACTGCTTGATTTCGAATCAGTTCTGTTTTCGAAATCAGTTGATACACATTGCCTCGCCAGCGCCGCAGACTCGAGCGGGTTTGACTCGCTTGCAGGTCTTTTGAGGTGAAACTAATTTGATCCCCTACCCGAATAAAGGGCCTGTTCTCTACGTACGGAAAGTTCGTGCAGATTTCTTTTCGGGTGGTGGTTTGATTGTTCTGAACTAGATTGACTGGACTGATGGCCGCCTTGGCTACCGTCACCTCTTCAAAGTAGCAACGGGGTATGGTTTCAGGCGGCTTATTGGGAACGGCTCGTAAATCCGCCTGAATTAACCCCGCATCCACAGGACTGCCTTGACAGGCAAAGCGCACAGACCAAATACGGTATTTGGCTAGAGAGTAATAACTTTTACTGATTTTGTCTGGCGAAGCATTACCCTCCACCCCATCAACCGTATAAAAGCGATTGCGTTTTAATTGCTCATCCAATAAAGCAATTTGTTCGGTGCGCTGCTCGCAATTCACCTGAAAGCGCACCAAGTCTTCGTAAGTAAGGCGTACAAAAGTTGGCGCCGCGCGCTGCTGCACATTACTTGTTTGCGTTGTAGTCCATTGAATTGGCCGGGCTGTGTTGTTTTGATAGCTTCGGTTACTTTGGTTACTTTGGTTCGTTTGACTACTGGGCCGCGGAGGACTGTAGCTTGGCGCGCTGTATTGGGTATAGTTCGGCGTGTTGTAGTAAACGTATGGTCGCGGCTTACTTGCGCAAGCACTTAGGCCCAGCAAGAGGATTAGCGTGGATAGCAAGGAGAGTAACTTCATGCGTTTTGGACGGCGCTTTACGATGCTGCCTTGAGTTGGCCTTGCGCATTGGGATCAAAATTAAATACCTGTGCAGAATTACTGCCCGTATTCATGGTGTTGGTATTGGAAGGCTTCGCAGGGGAGCCATTAAACGCACCATTAAATGCACTGCTGGCTGCCGCTACTGAAGGCGTAACGACTTTATTCATGAACTGATCGCTTGCCTGCGTAAAACTGTAGTTCATTTGATTTTGAAAGCGGCCATACATGCTGCCCTGGCGCCTCAGGTCATCGAGCTCATGGCGTAATTTTTGATTGGCAATGTCATGCACGATCTTTTGCTTGGTCATTGATAAATCCAGTTCTTGCAACTCGGCCTGCTGACCTTTTATGACAAGCGCCTGCTCATGCTGAGCTAATTGCAGCTCCGCTTCGGATCCCAGCCTGCGACTTACGCTGCGATTGATTTCAGAAAGCACGCGGGTTTTATTCTGGTGCGCCGCTAAGGCAGCGCGGTGACCAAGGGCTGACTGCCCTGCTTGCAGTTTCAGGAGAATTGGCATCAGCTCCAAACACAACTGCAAGAGCGTAATCAGGGCATATTTAAAGAGGACACCGGGGCTATGGGTAATGAGCGAAGACAGCACGTCGGCTGAGGCCACATTGATGTAGGCCTCATCGATTTGACTGGTTTTAGCTAAATTAGTAGCAATCTCTTTTTTAGCACCTTCAACTGCGCCGATCGCTTGTGGAATAGCCTCACCCACGGAAGCAAGCTCTGCCTCCCTAGGGGTCGTATAGCTGCGATAGCTTTGGCGATAGATGCCTTCTAAGCGCTCACACTCGCGCTTATCTTTAGCGTAGAGTTGGAGGATCTCGCCTTCATCGAGGTCTGGCGCAAAGGTCGTGCTGGTTTTTTTGCGGTAATCCTGAAAGCATTGGCTGGAAGCATTGCGCTGCCGAGTAATCTCAGGAGTGAGTGTCTGCAATTCTTTTTTAAGCTGATTGGAGCGCTGCTCTAAATTACTGACAGCCGTAGTTTTATCCGATAACTCATACTTTTCTTGATA